>JBBQAU010000028.1:0-16497 GCA_038316685.1 Sphingomonadales bacterium | reverse complement strand
GTGCCCGATTGGCGGAAAAGTTGATCGACCAGCGTTGTCTTACCGTGATCGACGTGTGCGATTATCGCCACGTTGCGGAGGCTCATGAGATGTCCTGATACGTTTACGAGGGGTGGATGACAGCGCGCATAGCGCAAATGTTGCGGCGCGGGAAGGGTTAGCCAGCCAACTTGTCCCAAAGATACTTTCCGAGCAAACCAACTGCCATACCGACCATAACCCAGAAGACAGGATTGCGGCTGACGAGGCTTTCAAATCGACGCCAGCGAATTGGAGTTTCCAGCTCTGCAGCTACAAAGTTTTCGACAAACGAGTTAACCTCACTTTCCTTATTTGCGCCAATCCGCAGGGGAACAGAAAGCGGTTCTTCTTTCGCGCAGTCCACATCATCACGCTTGCCGAACTGATGCCGGGCCAGCGCCCAAATTGCCGCCGTTGATCTCGCCGGTAAAGAAGGCCGCTCAGGTGGAGACAAGGCCGAGCCACCAGAAAGGCGACCAAGGGGCGTGGTTGTGGGTTTTGCCCATCGCCTTTGGGGGAGGGAACGCGGCGGTCGCCTCACTCCTAAAGCAGCGGGGCTTGCGACCGCGCATGATTGCAAAGCCCGACCCAAGCGATAAGGCGCAAGCAATGCTCCGTTTCCTGCCCGACACGTTCATCACCATCCTTGTGGCGACGCTCATCCTTGCCACGCTGTTCCCGGCCACCGGCCAAGCACTCACCGCGATCAGCTGGGCCTCCAACGCCGCTATCTTCACCCTCTTCTTCCTCCACGGCGCGCGGCTGAGTCCGCAGGCGGTAGTGGATGGGTCAAAGCGGTGGCGGTTGCAGGCGGCGGTTCTGGGGTTTGGCTATGTTGCCTTTCCGCTGGTGATGACGGGGGTGAGCCTTTTGATGCGCGGGTGGATCACGCCGGAATTGCTGCTGGGGCTGATTTTTCTGGGGGTGCTGCCGACGACGGTACAATCCTCGATCGCCTATGCGTCGATCGCGCGAGGGAATGTGGCAGCAGCCGTGATTGCGGCGGCGACATCGAACCTGATCGGCGTCGTGCTGACGCCTGCGCTTTTCGCGCTGATCGCGAGCACGACGGCGGGGGCGATATCGTTCTCCGGCGTCGGGCGGGTCGCGATATTACTATTGCTCCCCTTTGCGCTTGGGCAAATCTTGCGCCGACGCGTGTTGCCGACGGTGCAGCGTCATGCCCGGATCGCCGGGATGATGGACAAGCTGACGATTGTGCTCGCGGTGTTCGTCGCCTTTTCTGATGCCGCGACGCAAGGGCTGTGGAGCCGGGTCAGCGCGGCGGAACTAGGCGGGCTGGCGGCGCTGGTGCTCGCGCTGTTGCTGCTGGCCTTTGCCGCTGCCTGGGCGCTTGGTGGGATGCTTGGCCTCAACCGAGAGGACCGGATCACGCTGCTTTTTTCCGGCGCGCATAAAAGTCTGGCGACGGGCGCCCCGATGGCGCGCATCCTGTTCCCGTCGGCAGCGGCGGGGGCGATCATCCTGCCACTGATGATCTATCATCAATTGCAGCTTATGCTGTCCGCCATCATTGCATCACGACTTGCGCCGGACGCAGCGCGTATTACATGAATATCACAGTTGAACCCGGCCCCGATCAGCGGCATTTAGGGTAATGAACGCGCGGGTGGAGATTTTTGATGACGACCATGACCGAGACCTTGACCGCAACTGACGCTTTGGTGCTAACTCCGCCTGCCCCGGTACCCGTCATCACGGCGGAAAAAGCGATCGGGCTGGTGCCGGTTGATGATGCCAAGCGCACCGAATTGCAGGCCAAAGTGGACGGCTTTGTCAATGATCTGGTGGCCCAAGACGTCAACAGCCCCGAATTTGGTAAGCGCGTCGATGCGATTGCGGCAATGGGCCAAAAAGAAATTCGCGAGGCGGCGGGGCAGTCCAATCGCTTTCTTGATCGGCCCGTAAAGGCGATGGACCAGGAATCGGGTGTCGGCGCTGATCTGGCCGCTCTGCGCCGCACGATCGAGGATCTTGATCCGGGCAAGAAAGGCAATCTGCTCGCTCCGCAAAAGATTTTTGGCATCATCCCGTTCGGCAACAAGATGCGCAATTATTTTGACGGCTATAAGTCGTCGCAGAGCCATATCTCGCAAATCCTGAAGTCGTTGCAGGGCGGCAAAGACGAGCTGCTGATGGATAATGCAGCGATTGATACCGAGCGCGCCAATCTGTGGACTGCGATGGGCAGGCTGGAGCAGATGATTGTGCTCGCCAAGACGATGGACACGCGGCTTGAGGACAAAGCCAATGAGCTTGATCACACAGATCCCGCCAAAGCCAAGGCACTGCGTGAGACCGCGCTTTTCTATGTCCGCCAGCGCACGCAGGATCTTTTGACGCAGATGGCGGTGACGGTGCAGGGGTATCTCGCACTTGATCTCGTCAAGAAGAATAATGTCGAGCTCGTGAAGGGCGTTGATCGCGCCTCAACCACCACGGTATCAGCGCTCCGGACAGCGGTGACAGTGGCGCAAGCGCTGACCAACCAGAAGCTGGTGCTGGAACAGATTACACAGTTGAACACCACCACTGCGAACATCATCGAATCAACGGGCAATCTGCTGAAGAGCCAAACCGCGACGATCCATGAGCAAGCCGCAAGCGCGACGATCCCGATTGCGACCTTGCAGCGCGCTTTCCAAAATATCTATGACACGATGGACGCGATCGACACCTTTAAGCTGAAATCGCTCGATTCGATGAAAACGACGGTCAACACGCTGTCGAGCGAGATCGAAAAATCCAAGGGCTATATCGCGCGTGCTGAGGGGGCATCGGCCAATAAGCTGTCAGGGGCCGACACCTTCAAGCTGGAATCGGTGTAAAATGACTGACGTCGATCGCCAGATTGCGCGTTCCGCCGAATTGCTTGACCGGACATCAGCCAGCTATCGATCTGGACTAGTCCGGCGGGACAGGACACAATCGATCGGCAAGCGGGTGACGCGAATTGCCATCGCCAATTCCGCAATCCTGATGGCGGCGGTGATCATCGGGCTGATGACGCCGATTGGGATGTTCGGCGCGCTAGGCGTCATGATGCTGCTGATCGCGACGACAGTAGCGCTTGCGATCTTCCCGGGCACTCCTGCACCGACGCCAGAAAAGCTACGCGGCACCGACCTAAAGGCGTTGCCTGCACAGACCGAGCGCTGGTTGAACAGCCAGCGCGCGGCGCTCCCCGCCCCTGCGGTATCGCTGATCGACCAGATCGGTGTGCGGCTTGAAACGCTCGCGCCACAACTGACGACGCTTGGCGAGGCGGAACCTGCCGCGATAGAGGTGCGCAAGCTGATCGGCGAGCAGCTGCCCGATTTCATCAATGGCTATACGCGGGTGCCAACCAATTTGCGCGGAGTTGAACGCAACGGTTCCAGCCCCAATGCCCAGTTGATTGAGGGACTGAAGCTGATCGAGAGCGAGATCGGCGAGATGACCGCGCAGCTCGCGCAGGGCGACCTTGATCAGCTGGCAACACGTGGGCGTTTTCTTGAGATTAAATATCGCGGAGACGAGGTCAGCGGCGGCTGAGGTTCGCGATCATCGAAGGGATGTGAATGACCAAGCCCATAAAGATCGACTTTGTGTCAGACATCGCCTGCCCCTGGTGCATCATTGGCCTGCGCGCGTTGGAAGCGGCAGTTGACCAAGCAAGCGATGTCGTAACCGCGACGATCACCTTCCACCCGTTTGAGCTGAACCCCGACATGCCGTTTGAGGGGCAAAACGTGGTTGAGCATGTTGCGCAGAAATATGGCTCAACTCCTGAACAGTCCGCCGCGAACCGGACGGGGATTCGCGAACGCGCGGCCGAACTTGGCTTTGTGATGAACGGCAATGCCGACAGCCGCATCTATAACAGCTTTGACGCGCACCGCTTGCTCCACTGGGCGCATATCCTCGGCAAACAGGCAGCGCTGAAGAACCGGCTGTTCGAGGTGTATTTCACCGAAGGGCTCAACATCGCGGATGCCGAGGTGCTGGTTGCGGCCGCCGCCTCAGTCGGACTTGATGCCGAGAATGCACACACGATCCTGACCTCCGATGCCTATGCCGACGAGGTGCGGGGGGAGGAACGCCACTGGCACAGCCAAGGGATCAATGCGGTGCCCGCGATCATCATCAACGACAAATATGTCATCATGGGCGGCCAGCCGATCGAAACTTTTGAACGCGCGCTGCGAAGCATTGCAGCAGAGGGGTGATCCGATTTTCCGTTCAACAGGGGGGGCTCAGACCGCGACGGGTGCGGCGATATGCGGGTCCGCAACATAGCCGTCGAGCCTGAAATCCTCATATTCATAACCGTCGATGCCATCCGGTTTACGCAGAATTTCAAGCCGGGGCAGTAAGCCTGGCGCGCGTGTCAGTTGCAGCCGCGCTTGCTCGAGATGATTGAGATAAAGGTGACAATCCCCGCCCGTCCAGATGAAGTCGCCGACCTCAAGCCCACATTGCTGCGCGAGCATATGCGTCAGCAGCGCGTAGCTGGCGATATTGAAGGGCACGCCCAAGAATACATCGGCTGATCGCTGATAGAGCTGGAGCGAAAGCTTGCCATTCGCGACATGCGTCTGGAACAGGCAGTGACACGGGGCGAGCGCCATCGCGTGGAGATCACCCGGGTTCCAGGCGGATACGACCTGTCGGCGCGAGGCAGGATTAGTCTTGATCTGGGTGATAAGCTCAGCAATCTGATCAATGTGACGACCATCGCTGGCCGCCCAATCACGCCATTGCTTGCCATAAATTGGACCGAGATCGCCATCCTCGCGCGCCCATTCGTTCCAGATGCCGACCTTGCGTTCCTGCAGCCAGCGAACATTGGTGTCGCCGCGCAGAAACCACAACAGCTCAACAAAGATCGAGCGCAGATGGAGCTTCTTGGTGGTAATCGCTGGAAACCCGTCGCTCAGCCGAAAGCGCATCTGATGGCCGAAAACCGATAGCGTGCCGACGCCGGTGCGGTCGGCGGTCTCAACCCCGTCATCGAGAATGCGTTGCATCAGATCATGATAGGCTTGCATCGTTACCTGATCCGGCATGGCTTAATGGCCGCGGGCGCGGGCCGAGTGCCGACCGCGCGAAAGGCAGCAAGATACCCGCCGGCCGACGGCATCTGATCAGTCGATACCAGCCGATAACCAATGGCGGCAAATTCGCATTCGAGCAGCGAAGGCGGCGTGCCGTGATTCTGCGTCGGGCGATCAGCGTCAACCACGATCACCAGCCCGTCGGGCTTGAGCGAGGGGCGCAGCCGCCACAGAAATTCATAAGGCTGCTCAATCTCGTGATACATGTGGACCATCAGCACCCGGTCAAAGCTATTGTCGGGCAGCTTGGGGTCAGCGGGTTCGCCGAGCCGCACACTTACGCTTTGCAGCCGCTCCCGCGTGACGCGTTCGGCCAGCGCGTCGCGGACTTCTGGTTGGATATCCTCGGCGAGGACACGGCCCTGTGCACCGACGCGCTTGGCGAGCTTGATTGTGTAATACCCCTCGCCAGCACCGATATCGGCGACCGTCATGCCAGGTTTGATCCCGGCTTTGTCCATCACCTCTTCCGATTCATTGCGGCGATCACGATCCTCTTCGGTCGACCAGCGCGGCGAAACGATCCTTGCAACCGGACGATCCGCTGCGGGAAACACGCCAGTCTGCTCGCCCTTTGCCGCGCGCGACAGCGAGCCAGCATCGCAGCCGACCAACAGCGCCATTGCCGCAACAATTGCTGCCGAGCGCGGCCTAGTCAACATCCTCAACCTCAACCGTCTCCCCCGTCACGCGCTGCGACAATGCGGCTGCCATGAAGGGATCAAGCGCACCATCAAGCACATCCCCCGGCGCGGTGGAGGTGACGCCCGTGCGCAAGTCCTTCACCAGCTGATAGGGTTGCAGGACATAGGATCGGATCTGGTGACCCCAGCCGATATCGGTCTTGCTGGCATTTTCGGCGTTGGCTACGGCCTCGCGGATCGCCAGTTCACGCTCATACAGCCGCGCGCGCAGCTGGTTCATCGCCTCTGCCTTGTTCTTATGCTGGCTGCGCTGATTCTGGCACTGCACGACAATGTTGGTCGGGATATGCGTGATTCGCACGGCCGAATCGGTAGTATTGATATGCTGCCCCCCTGCACCTGATGCGCGATAGGTGTCGATGCGCAAATCGCCGTCATTGACCTCAACATCGATATTTTCGTCAACCACCGGATAGACCCAGACGCTGGCAAAGCTGGTGTGACGCCGCGCCGCACTATCATAAGGACTGATCCGAACCAGCCGGTGGACGCCACTTTCGGTCTTGGCATAGCCATAGGCATTTTCGCCCTTCAACAGCAACGTCGCCGATTTGATGCCAGCCTGTTCGCCTGAATGATGGTCGATCAGTTCCACCTTCATGCCGCGCCGTTCAGCCCAGCGAGTGTACATGCGGCTCAGCATGCCTGCCCAATCCTGACTTTCCGTACCGCCAGCGCCGGCATTGACCTCAATATAGGTATCGTTTCCATCCGCCTCGCCTGCAAGCAACGCCTTGACCTTATCCTCATTGGACCGCGCCGCCAGCGCCGCCAGCCCAGCGACGCCTTCATCAAGCATCGCGGTATCGCCCTCGGCATCGGCCATTTCCATCAGCTCGACCGTATCGGAAAGCTCTCGCTCAATCGCGCGGGTCGCGGTGATCGCTTCATCAAGCCGACGGCGTTCGCGCATCACTTCTTGCGCTGCCTTGGGGTCATTCCACAGCGCCTGATCTTCGACGCGCGCATTCAGCTCATCAAGTCGGCGAAGCGCACGGTCCCAATCGAGGAATCGACGCAACAGCGCCAGCGCCTCGTTGATCTGATCGACATGAGATTGCGCTTCAGCGCGCATGGGTAAACTCCGCAAAAATTACAGGCGTCATATCAGCGCGAACTGACATCTCATGCGGCATGGGTGCGCACAACCATCACAAGACCCCAGCTTTCGCCGGGATGACAAACATCGATAAAGCATTCCGCTAGTAGATTCCGCCCTGCCTTTGCAAGAAATCGCTGTCATTTTGGCTGCGTGCCTTGCGGATCACCTTCGCCTCAACGGGTTTTGCCACCGCATCCAGCGCGCGCGCCATGGCCCGACGCGGCTCACTTTCCGGCTTGAACGCTTCCCAAATTACCGCCGCTTTAGGATCGTCGGACGGCCATGTGCCGAACACGGGCTTGCCTGAGGCGCGATCAATGCGGACCAGACGAATGCCACTCGGCGCCCGGAATGGCAGGACTTCCATGCCCTCAAAAGCCTTGACGGCAAACTCCCTAAAAATGGGTGCCGCGAGCGTGCCGCCCTGCGCATAGCCGCCGAGCGCGCGAGGCTTGTCATAGCCGATATAGAGACCAGCGATCATCTGCGGCGTCCCGCCAATGAACCAGACGTCGGTCGGCCCGGTAGAGGTTCCCGTCTTGCCCATGATCGGTCGACCGAGATCGCGCAGTGTCGTCGCCGTTCCACGCTGGATGACGCCTTCGGTGATGTGCGTCATCTGAAAAGCGGTCATCGCGTCGATCACCTGGCGGGTGCGAACAACAGGACGCGGCATCGACTTTCCATTCCAGTCAGGAGCGTTGCACTTGTTGCAGCTGCGCCAATTCTCCGGCCAAATAACCTTTCCGCGGCGATCCTGGACAAAATCGATTACGGTTGAAGGATGGCCGCGCCCCTGATTGGCGATGATCGAAAAGGCGTTGACCATGCGTTTTACAGTTGTCTCACCAGCGCCAAGCGCAATCGAAAGATAAGACGGGAAACGTCCCACGCCCATCCGGTCAATGGTACCGACCACCTTGTCCATGCCGGTTTGCGCAGCCGCGCGCACCGTCATCAGGTTGCGCGACTGTTCGATCCCCCAGCGCATCGTATGCGGGCCAGAACCTTGGCCGCCGCCAAAATTACGAAAGCATTTCTGGCCAAGTCGTGCCCCCTGATAAACGCAAAACGGACCATCAACGATGATCGATGCAGGCGTCATTCCGTTTTCGAGCGCCGAGGAATAAACGATTGGCTTGATTGTCGATCCTGGCTGCCGCATCGCCTGGGTCGCTCGGTTGAACGATCCTATCCGCGAATCGAATCCGCCCTGCATCGCCAGGATGCGGCTCGTGCCGGGCTCCTCCACCACCATGCCCCCCGATACGCGCGGCACCGCACGCAGCGCAAATACGTCGCCCTCAGGCGCAACGGCGATGATGTCGCCCGACTTCAGCGCCGCAAAGGCCGTCCCGCCTTCCCCTCGCACCGGAATCTGCGCGCCCCATCGTGGCAGGGAACCGGTGCCGCCATCGGCAAAGCCGATCTGTGCAATGTCACCGTCGCGCGCAATGACGATCGCTGCCCGCCAATCCTCATAATCAAGGCCGATATTTGTGTTCAGAAACAATTGCAGCCACGTTGGTTGCACCCCGCCCGGATTGACGAAATCAACATGGCCGAGCGGCCCGTCCCACCCGCGACCGCGATCATAACGAAGTAAGCCGTCACGCAGCGCCTTTTGCGCAAATTGCTGCAGGCGCGGATCAAACGAGGTGCGCACCCACAACCCGCCTGAATAGACGCTAAATGGACCGTCCTTTTGACTTTCACCAAACTTATCAATTAGTTCGCGGCGGACTTCTTCCACGAAATAACCCCCGACGCGTTCAAATTTCGGGGTCTGGCGTTGTACCGCATTGAGCGGTTCGGCAGCTGCCAGATCAAATTGCGCCTGGGTAATGAAGCTGTTTCTGACCATCTCACGCAGCACATAACCGCGGCGATCAAGCGCGCGCTGGGTGTTGCGGAACGGATCATAATTTGCAGGTCCCTTTGGCAAGATCGCCAGATAGGCAAGCTGGCCAAGCGTTAGTTCCTTCAGTTCCTTGTCGAAATAGGCATGCGATGCTGCCTCTACCCCGAACGCGTTGCGCCCGAGTGGAATTTGGTTGAGATAAAGTTCGAGAATCTGCTCCTTGCTGAGCGAATCCTCGATCCGGTAGGCGAGAATCGCTTCCTTGATCTTGCGGCTGGGCGAATAGACATTGCCGATCAACAGGTTCTTCGCGACCTGCTGCGTGATCGTCGATCCGCCCTTGGCGCGCTTGCCACTGCCAATCTTTGATACATAATCAATCACCGCCCCTGCGAGGCCCGGATAATCAACGCCGCCATGATCAAAAAAAGTCTTGTCCTCTGCCGCCAGAAAGGCGCGGATCAGCAGCGGCGGATATTCAGCATAACTCAGTTCAATCCGGCGCTCGCGGGCATAGCTGTGCACCGGTGTGCCATCAATAGCGCGGACATTCGTCGGAAGCGGCGGCTCATAGGCCCGCAAGCCATCGACCGATGGGAGATCGCGGGCGAACAGCACCCAGACAAGGGCATAGGTCAGCAACATCAACGCACCGAACAACGCCAGCAACTTGACCCACCAGCGCTGCCAGACCGACTTGAACAGCTCGCGCAGGGTATCGACGTCGCGGCGCAGGCGAAAACTCACAGACGAATGCGGCTGGTCCATATTTCGCTGGCTCTAGCAAGTTTCGCGGCGCTTGCCAGCCTTGGTCGGACAAACGACTATGCCACTCAGTTGCGTTGAGCCCTATCCTCGGTCGATGCCATTTGCCGCGCGAAATGAATATCGACGGCGCGCCGCACGCTCTGCGCAATCGCCGCACGACCCGACGGCGAACTGATGAAAGCCGCATCGCGCGGGTTGGATATATAGCCAGTCTCGAACAGTATTGATGGCATGTCGGGTGCCTTGAGTACAACGAGCGAAGCCATACGGTGGAAATTATCCCTGATCGGCATGAGCGGCCGTGCTTCGCGCCCTAGCAATCGAGCAAAACTTGCCGAGCTATTCATCGTTTCGCGTTGGGTGAGGTCTATCAAGATTGAGGACACATCCGCTGGCGTCGACGCAAGATTGACGCCCTGGATTATATCGGCCTTGTTCTCGCGCGCGGCAAGCCGGGCCGATTCTTTGTCGGAGGCAACTTCAGACAAGGTATAGACCGTGGCCCCGCTCGCTTCGCCTGCGCTTACGCTGTCGCAATGAATTGAGATGAACAGATCGCCCTTTAGCCTGCGGGCAATGCCGTAGCGTTCCTGAAGGATCAGGAAGCGATCATCCTCACGGGTCAATGCGACCCGTACCCGGCCAGAGGCCAGCAATTCGTCACGAATTGCTTTGGCGATACGCAGCGTCACATCTTTTTCGCGCAAGCCGCTTGCGCCAATCGCACCGGGATCAACCCCACCATGGCCGGCATCGATCACCACCAGAGGGCGGCTGTCGTCATCGCCATAGATGCGCGGCAAAGCGAGCGACCTGCTGGGCGGTGGCACCGGCACCGACACATAATAGCTGGCCGGTGTGACGTCCGCACCATAGCTGAACGGCGGTAGAAAACGGAGCCTTTTCTCGGCTGCTGCTCGCGCAAAGCCGGCATCATCGACCGATCGCAACGCCAACGTCAATGTGCGACCATCTCTGCCAAAGCTACCCTCAATGACGACCGCTGGCTCACTCAAATCAAAGACGATTCGGGCACCGTTGACGCCATGTGCCCCCTGCCGAACATGGCTGACCAGCCCTGAAGCTTCCCCGCCGGTGCCCGGTGTCGCGCCCTCAATATCAACCGCGAGCCGATGCGGCGAATCAAGCACAAAGGCGGATGCATCGGCAATGCTTGCGTCAAAGTGAATAACGATGCGGTCACCCGACACGTCAACGCGCTCCACCGTGGCCGCCCAGCCGGGCGCGCCAGCCAGCCAACAGGAAAGCAGGGCAAAGACGAAAGACACAGATCGACAATGCCGCGCGGCAGGGCCGCCGGTCCAGTAAAAAGGCATAAGGGGATCACTCCCAAGTAATTGGTTTGTGCATCCTGCCTAACGACCAGGGCCTCAAATCGCAGTGAAACGATGGGGTTAACGCACCATTCGGCATTATTTTGCCGCCACCCGGCAAAACACAGCCGGTTGCCGAGCCGTGCTGGTGGTGCTATTCGGTTGGCGTCGTTGCCGTTCGTCTTGTGCGGTATGCGACTTAACGACCGCCCAACGCCATCCTGGCTATCGGGCGATCCTTCAGGTTGACGCTCGCATGATGCATTTCCCTTGCCCCGCAAACCGGCCGGATTTTCCCGGCGGGTCAGCGGGCGCGCGGGGTGCCGAGGACCGCTGGTTCCGGCGTGCACTGCCAGCAGAGGCAATTTCGACCATCACCCGCTCAATCGGAGCAGGCGGCGTCACCGCCCCTCCGTTAGCGCCTGTACATTGTGTGCGGCCCGGCCCTATTTGCTGCGGACCGCGCGCGCGGAGATATATAAATGACCATGCGTATGCTGATCGACGCACGGCACCGGGAGGAAACCCGCGTTGCCGTCGTCCAAGGAAACCGAATCGAAGAGTTTGATTTCGAATCTGCTGAGCGAAAGCAGCTCAAAGGCAATATCTACCTCGCCAAGGTAACTCGCGTCGAACCGTCGCTTCAAGCGGCATTCGTCGATTATGGCGGCAACCGTCATGGTTTCCTGGCCTTTAGCGAAATCCATCCTGATTATTATCAAATTCCCAAAGAGGATCGTGACGCGCTGTTGCGTGAAGAGGCCGAACACGCCGCCGAAGAAGCTGAGTTGCGCGCGAGGGCCGATGCCGAAGATGACGACGGTGACGATGACGATGACAGCGATCAGTTTGCCGATGATCATCGCGAGGGTAATGATTCCGAAGACGGTGATCAACACGACGGCGAGGAAGGCGGCGAAGGCAGTCCCCGGCCGCAACGCGCGCGCGGCGCATCCGATGATGCGGTTGAGGCGCTCCGTCAGCGCCGGATGAACCTGCGTCGCCGTTACAAGATTCAGGATGTCATCCGTCGTCGTCAGGTGCTGCTTGTCCAGGTCGTCAAGGAGGAACGCGGCAACAAGGGTGCCGCGCTCACCACCTATCTGTCGCTGGCTGGCCGTTACTGTGTGCTGATGCCAAATACGTCGCATGGCGGCGGGATCAGCCGTAAGATCAGCAATGCGGGCGACCGCAAGCGGCTGAAGTCGATTATGTCGGACCTCAAGCTGCCGCCATCGATGGGATGCATTGTCCGCACAGCCGGGCTCCAGCGCACCAAAGTAGAGATCAAGCGCGACTTTGATTACCTTGCCCGGCTGTGGGACGAAATCCGCGAGAACACGCTGAAATCAGCCGCTCCCGCGCTCGTTTACGGCGACAGCGATCTCATCAAGCGCGCGATCCGCGATATCTATAACAAGGATATTGATGAGGTGATCGTCGAGGGCGACGAGGGCTATCGCAACGCCAAGGATTTTATGAAACTGCTGATGCCGAGCCACGCCCGGCGTGTGAAGCACTATTCCGATCCGGTCCCGTTGTTCCAGCGCAACAATGTCGAAGATCAGCTGGGCGCTATGTATCACCCCGTCGTCCAACTCAAATCGGGGGGCTATCTGGTTATCAATCCGACCGAGGCTTTGGTGTCGATCGACATCAACTCGGGCCGATCGACGCGAGAGCACAATATCGAGCAAACGGCGACCGCCACCAACCTTGAGGCAACGCTCGAAATTGCCCGCCAGCTGCGACTGCGCGATATGGCTGGCCTCGTCGTCATCGACTTTATCGACATGGACAATAACTCCAACGTCCGCAAAGTCGAAAAGGCGATGAAGGACGCGATGAAGAATGATCGTGCCCGCATCCAGGTGGGTCGCATCTCGTCATTCGGTCTGATGGAGATGAGCCGCCAGCGGCTGCGCACCGGCGTTCTTGAGGCATCGACCCGGCCATGCCCGCATTGTGAAGGTTCAGGCTTTGTCCGTACCGCGTCCTCTGCCGGGCTCTCTGCGCTGCGGATGATTGAGGATGAGGCGGCGCGAGGTCGTGGATCACAACTGTTACTGCGCGCCAGCCAGGAAGCAGCGTTCTACCTGCTCAACCGCAAGCGTACAGAACTCGCCGAGATCGAGGACCGCTATGGTGTGATGATCGAGGTTGCGCCTGATGGCGAACAAGAAGGCGCACGGATGTCAGTCGAGGCGAGCGGTCCACCGCCCGCCCATGCGCCGCGATTTGAGCCGGCTATTGCCGAGGTCGAAGACGACGATTTCGAGGGAGAAATCGACGAGGCCGAAGAAACCGAAGAAGAACGCGAGGAAGAAGCGCGCGAAGATGCACCTCGCCAGGGCGAGACCGAAGGCGAGCGCGATGCCCGCCGCAACAAGCGTCGTCGGCGTCGCGGGCGTCGCGGGCGTGGGCGACCAGAGGGTGAGGCTGATGCGCCGCAGGGCGAAGCTGGCACAGAAACCGGCGATGCCGCTGATGGCTCGGGCGAGGATGGTGGCACCGGTGATGAGGCTGACACTGGCGAAGCGTTCGGCATGCAGGCCACCAATGAGGATGGCGAGCCGAAGCGGCGGCGTGGTCGCAGGGGTCGTCGTGGTGGTCGTCGAGGTGAAGGTCGGCCCGAGGGCGGGACCGGTGTCGCTTCGGTGGCAGCTGAGGGCGGTGACGGTGAAGCACCGCAGGGTGACGCCGAAGTTGAGGCTGATGCAGTCGTTGACCCGGCCCCAGCGGCAGACGCGCCCAAGCGTCCCCGTCGGCGACCGCGCGCGACAGCGCCTGAGTTGATTGCCGCCCTGGAGCAAACAGATCCGCCCACTGCGGTGGAGCCCCCCGCCGAAGCCGAAACAGCAGCGCCTGTTGGTGCAACGGATGCAGCAGCGGAAAGTGCCGCCAAGCCAAAACGAACGCGCAAGCCTAAGGCAAAGTCCGATGACGTCGCGGCCCCGGCCGAAGCAGAGACCGTCGCCCTGGCAGCGGAACCCGCCCCGGCCAAGCGGCGTTCGACCAAGCCAAAGGCACCTGCTGCTCCGGCAGAGCAAAACCCAGCAGCGGATGAAGCTGTTGTCGACCTCAATGACGCGGGCGAACCCGGCCCCGAGGGCGATGAGAACGGCCCGCGTCGCGGCTGGTGGCAGCGCACATTCGGCAACTAATGAGAATCGACGACCGCGTGGGACCTGGCCGGGACCCGCGCGGTCGCAAATCCGGCACTGAGTCGTTGAATATGCAGCCTGATTGGCCGATATTGCTCTGATGAAAAAAATCGTCGCCGCGATTGCCTTGTCGTTGTTAGTTTTCGCCCAGGCAGCGAAGGCTCAATCGATCCTGCGCGATGCCGAAACCGAATTGCTCCTTGAGGACATGACCAAGCCGCTCATCATAGCGGCGGGGCTTTCGCCGAAGGACGTGAAGATCATTTTGATCAACGACCCTGCGATCAACGCCTTTGTCGCCGGCGGGCAATATGTCTTTCTCAATTCAGGCACGATCCAAGCCGCCGACAGCGCGAATGAAGTGCAAGGCGTCATTGCCCACGAGCTCGGACATATCACCGGGGGGCATGTGCCGCTGGGGGATCGGGGCTTTCAACCCGCGCTCGGTATCCAGATCCTCAGCCTGGTGCTTGGTATTGCTGCCGCAGCGGCAGGCTCCGGCGAAGCGGCGGCAGGCATTATCGCAGCAGGGCAGCAGGCGGCGCTCGGCAGCTATCTGGCATTTTCGCGCACCCAGGAATCGTCAGCGGATGCAGCAGGTGCGAAATATCTGAACAGCGCAGGCATCAACGGCAAGGGCTATTTGTCGTTTTTTGGCAAGCTCAGCCGGCTTGAGGCGCGTTACGGGATTACCCGTAAGGACAGCTTCCTGCTCACTCACCCGCTATCAGGTGATCGGATCGCCAATTTGACTGATACGCTACAGGCTTCACCGGCCTGGCGCAAAGGCCCCGAGGTGATGCTTGAAGAGCGCTTTTTGCGGGCGCGTGCTAAGCTGACGGGTTATCTGGATGATCCCAAACAGACGCTGGCGCGCTATCCGGCAGTCGATCAGAGCATCTATGCGCGCTATGCCCGCGCCTATGCCTATCACCGGGCCGGTTATCCGGAAAAAGCCAATGAAGAAGCCGATGCGCTTGTAAAGGCAGTTCCGGACAACCCCTATTTTCTGGAAATCAAGGGTCAGATATTGCTCGAATCTGGGCAACCTGTCGCGGCTTTGGTGCCGCTGCGTGATGCTACCCGCCTCTCCAACGCCAACCCGCTTATCTCGACTACTTTTGGCCACGCGCTGATCGCGACTGAGAACAAGGCCAATTTTCCAGAGGCAGAAAAGGTGCTGCGACTTGCGGTGGCGCGCGACGATGACAATCCTTTTGCCTGGTTTCAGTTAGGCGTCGTCTATGAATTGCGCGGCGATCAACCGCGAGCAATGCTCGCGACCGCCGAACGCGCCAGCCTGACCGGCGATCCGCGCACTGCCGCTTACAGCGCGCAAGGGGCGATGGCGGGCTTGCCGCAAAACTCGGTCGACTGGATCAGGGCGCAGGATATTGCGATCACATCCCAGAATATGATGGACGACGCCAAGAAAGGTCGGCGCTAGTGAGCGAACTCTTAACCGGCGGCAAAGCTCTGCTGGCAGCCGTGGCAGCAGGCGCCGCGCTGATCGGGGCCGGTGCGGTAGCGCTTGCCAACCGGTTTACAGTGGAGTCACCGGTTGGGGCCGGACGCGCCGGGATCGAGCAAGTCGTGCATGAATATGTGCTCGCGCATCCGGAGATCATCCCTGAGGCGATGGACTTGATGCGCGACCGTGACACTGGCCGCATCATCGCGGGCAGCCGCGACGCCATATTAAAGCCCTATGGCAGCGCCTGGGCGGGCAACCCCAATGGCGATGTGACGTTGGTTGAATATTTTGATTATAATTGCGGGTTCTGCCGATCAAGTCTGCCGACGATCACGCGGCTGATTGCCAGCGACCCAAAAATCCGGGTGATCTTTCGCGAATTGCCCATCCTGTCTGAAGAAAGCCGCACCGCCGCTCGGCTGAGCCTGGTTGCCGCCGAACAAGGCAAGTTCAAATCGTTTCATGAGGCGGTCTATGCCGGTGGCCCGATCAGCGCCCAATCGCTTGCGCGCGCGCTGAAACTGGCAGGGCTTGATCCCGTCGCATCGACTGCGGCTGCGGCAAACCCGAGAATTGAGGCCGAAATCCAGAGCAACCTGATGATGGCGCAGAAACTGGGGATGAGCGGGACGCCATCCTGGGTGATCGGCGATCATGTCGTCTCCTCGGCGCTGCCGCTGGAAGATTTACAAGCGGCGGTCGCCAGGGTCCGGGCAAAGCGGCGTTAGTCAATTGAACCGCCACTGAGCCACCCCTATCTGCCAAACGACAGCAAACAGGGGTAGCAATGGAAGCGATTCTGGCCGTCAACGGCCTTACCAAGACCTATCCCGGCGGCCTGACGGCGCTGGACCATATTAATCTGGAGATTGGTCGGGGCGAGATTTTTGCGCTGCTTGGCCCCAATGGTGCCGGCAAGACAACGCTGATCAGCATCATCTGCGGCATCACG
>JBBQAU010000027.1:0-16559 GCA_038316685.1 Sphingomonadales bacterium | reverse complement strand
GCGTGCATTTCAACAGTTGCGAGATCGGAGAGGATGTTGGCGGCATCGGCCAGCTTGATCCAGTTAAACTGAATATTCTGTCGCGTCGTGAAATGCCCGTAACCGCGATCATATTTCCGCGCGATGGTCGCCAGCATGCGCATCTGCCGACTGTCGAGCGTCCCATAGGGGATGGCCACGCGCAGCATATAGGCGTGCAGTTGCAGATACAGCCCATTCATCAGGCGCAGTGGCTTGAACTGATCCTCCGACAGCGCGCCCGACAGACGGCGTTTCACCTGATCGCGAAATTCTTCAACGCGCGCATCGACCATTGATTGGTCGAAATGATCATATTTATACATGGTGTGACATGTGCCTTTAGCTGCTGGAACGGGCGGCGGCGGGGGACGGGCGAAGCCGGTCACTACGAACAATCGTGCCAAGA
Source organism: Sphingomonadales bacterium (assembly GCA_038316685.1). Lineage (GTDB taxonomy): Bacteria > Pseudomonadota > Alphaproteobacteria > Sphingomonadales > Sphingomonadaceae > Sphingomonas. The sequence goes on along the minus strand of JBBQAU010000027.1, from coordinate 16,132 downwards.
TCGCGCAAGGTCTTTCCCGCGACGGGGACTTCCTTATGTTCGGCCTTGATCTTGGCGAAGGCCGCTTGCACTGCGGGGTCGTCAAATCCTTGTGCGCTGGCGTAACCGACCACAACGAGGACGTCCCATTCGGCGTTTGGGTCCACATTTTCATACCAGGCATAGCTGGTGAACAAGCCAAGCTCGAGCGCGGCCCGGTCCATCGAAAACCAGTTGCGCTCGATATAGCTGATCAGGTCGCGCCGCAGTCCCGATGTTGCTTTCAAATAGGTGTGGTCGATGCGACGTGTGGGGTTTGATAGCCGCGCCGCTGACATTACGGTCGCGACAAGCGGTGCCCCTGCAAGCAAGGCTAGCGTCCGTCGACGTTCAGGGTCTTGTGTCAGCATTATATGATCCATTCGCCAGCATCGGGATCGGCAGGCTTCAATGTGAGATCAGGCCGGACGGTCGGTCCAAGCGCGCGCACCCGATCCTTGATATGCGCGGGGCGGGGGCCTTCCAGCGTCGCTTCTGCATCTATGACATAGGGCACATTGACGCGACGCGCACCTTCTTCAGCGCGGGCAATGCTTTCGCCACCTTCGCCTACATCAGCCGACTCTTCGACATGTCGCGACCAGCCGTTCCCAGTCCACCAGACGACGTCCCCGCTGGGCAAATCATTTCCGGTCAGGATTTTCAAGCATCATCTCCGCTGAAGTTGTCCAGGCTTGGAATCGGTCGACGGCGAGGCCCCATGACGCGACTTCGCCGACGATTAGAATAGCGGGGCTCTTGATTGCTTCACGGTCAATCATGGCAGCCAGTTCAGTCAGAAGCGTCCGCATCGCGCGGGCATTCGGCCGCGTACCATTTTCGATTATCGTCACAGGCATTGTGGGCGACACGCCATCGGCCATCAATTTCTCTGCGATTGCTTCCGCCGCCGCGATGCCCATGTAGATAACGAGCGTCCGGCCTGTGCCTGCGAGCCCAACCCAGTTTTGGTCGGTCAGCCCTTTGCACTGACCCGCGACAAAACTGACGGCGCTTGCTGCGTCGCGATGGGTGAGGGGGATCAACGCCTCGGCAGCCACCCCCATGGCAGCAGAGATTCCCGGTATTGCACGCACCTTAATCCCTGCCGAGCGACATGCCTCCACTTCTTCGCCCCCCCGCCCAAAGATAAAAGGATCACCGCCCTTTAGTCTGACGACGTGCTTGCCGTTTCGCGCCTCGGCAATCAGCAAATCATTAATCGCCGATTGCTGCATCGTGTGTCGGCTGCGGCTTTTCGCGACGGAGAGTCGAAGGGTCGTCGGCGCGAGGTCTAAAATGCGTTGGTCCACCAACCCATCGTGAACGATCAAATCCGCGCTCAGGATTGCATTGAGCGCTGCAACCGTCAGAAGATCAGGGTCGCCAGGACCTGCGCCAGCCAAAGTGACACTACCCGGGGTTTTGATGGGGGGGTGCGATTCCATGTCGCGCAAATGATAGGCTTGATTGCGCGATGCAATCCAGCGATCCTTTGGTTCGGCCTAGTCCTTCTTTAGTTGTCGGTCGCGGACCGGCGTTCGATTGTTCTCAAAGTCGCTAAATCTGAGGCAGTTCAGGCGTCGCGCAACCCGATGCCAATGATCGCACGGGCCTGCTCTGCCTCGGAGCTAACCACTGGATAAGCGCAATAATCCGCCGCGTAATAGGCGCTAGGGCGATGATTGCCTGACCAGCCGATCCCACCAAAGGGTGCGCCCGATGACGCGCCATTGGTCGGCTTGTTCCAGTTGATGATCCCCGCCCGGGCATTGGCCCAGAACTGATCGTAAAGTTTTGGATCCTGGCTTATCAGTGAGGCAGACAATCCGTAACGAGTGTTGTTTGCCTCTGCGATGGCATCTACGAAACTGGTCGTCCGAATGACCTGAAGGATTGGACCAAATAGTTCGATATCGGGCCGATCGTTCATTTCCGTCACGTCGATGACGCCGGGGGTGAGGAAAGGTCGGTCATTTAGCGGGCGCTGCATGTGGCGGACGGGGCGGCCGCCGCGTGACATCAGCGTTAGGAAGCTTTCAGTCAGCATGTCTGCTGCCTCGTTATCAATTACCGGTCCCATAAAGGGAGCCGGATCGGCATGGGGATCGCCCACAATCACCCGGTCCAGCACTTTGGCAAGCTCTTCCATCAAGGGCTTATGGATATGTTCGTTTACGATCAGCCGTCGTGCAGCGGTGCAGCGTTGACCAGCGCTGGTAAAGGCGGACTGCACAATCAGCACCGCCGCCGATTGCAAATCAGGTGCGTCCCAGGCAAGAATTGGATTGTTGCCGCCCATTTCAAGCGCCAAAATCTTTTCAGGCTTGTCGGCAAACGCCCGATTGAGCGCAATCCCCGTGCGTGCTGAGCCTGTAAAGAGCAAGCCATCAATGTCCGGATGGTTTGCCAGCGCCTTGCCCTCTGCCGGACCACCAATCAACAGCCGGACACAGCCTTGCGGCACACCTGCCTCATGCAGACAACGGACGAGCATGGCCCCCGTCGCGGGGGTCTTTTCAGATGGCTTGAATACGACTGCATTGCCCGCGAGCAGCGCCGGAATAATGTGTCCATTGGGCAGATGCGCGGGAAAGTTATACGGCCCCAGCACGGCCAATACCCCGTGCGGTTTGTGTCGAACAGCCGTGCGTGCGCCCATTTGAGAATCGAGCCGCCGCTGTGAGCTTCGTTCGGCATAGGCGGTTGCCGAAATATTGACCTTGGCAATGACCGATTCGATCTCGGTGCGCGCTTCCCAAAGCGGCTTGCCCGTTTCTCGGGCAATCAGATCGGAAAATTCATCGGCCTTGGCCCGCACGACATTGGCGAACCGGCGGAGTGCCTCTAATCTGAATGCCAACGGCTCCGCCGCCCAGGCTGCCCAACTTTCACGTGCGATCAACACTTCGGCGTCGGCATCGCCACATGGGTGGCGCCACAGTTCGACGCCAGTCGCCGGTTCAATCGAGACGATTTCCTGCACAGCCATCTGGTGTTGTTTCTCCTCGCGGCAGGCTCTTGCCCCAAAAAATGCGTAATTACCAACAGTGTGGCGTCAATCGGCGATTGCCGCGCCAAAATCTCTTATACGGGTAATTTTTGCGTGGAAGGCCGACCAGTCTTCGAGTTCGGCGATGTCGGCCCAGATTGCCTCGACTTCGTCTATGAGCATCGAACAAGGCGGCCCTTGCCAAAACGGATGCGTGCGGGACTTGCGAGGCGCATAGCCCGCCAGTGCGATCCGCGCTTCATCGAAGGCAGCGCCGTAACGATGCGGAATATCACCTCCAAAACAGTCGAAAAAGAACGTATCAATCGGCACTTGGCTGGAGCGAAGGGCGCGCTCAATTGCCTGGATGGTCGCCTGATCGCGCTCTTGGTCTGCGGGGATGAAACCGAGGCGCCACAAGATCGCGTCAGTCACGGCGGCTTGATAATGCGCCCCAAACCGCTCCATCACCGGAATCAGCGCATCTTCCGTTGCGATCTGCCGTAGCGATAGGGCCAACTGCATCACGTCCCAATAGATGGCCTCTGGCTGTCGCCCAAAAGCATAGAGGCCGTTTTGATCGAAATACGCGGCTGTAAAGTCAGGATCCCAGATGGGGACAAAGCGCCAGGGGCCATAATCAAAACTTTCGCCTGTCACGTTGATGTTGTCGCTGTTGAGCACGCCGTGGACAAAGCCGGCCGCCATAAATTGACCCGCCAACCGCGCAGTGCGCCGCACGACATGGTCAAGCAGGCGGGCAGGCCCGTCATCTCCTCCCTCTTCACCAAAATAATGGCCCAGAACATAATTCGTTAGCTGCCGCAGCCCTGCCGCATCTCGAAAATAGGCGAGCCGCTGGAAACTGCCGATCCGAATATGGCCGTGATTCAGGCGAACGAGCACTGCAGAACGAGCGGGCGAGGGTTCATCGTTGCGCTCAAGTGCCTCGCCCGTTTCGATCAGCGAAAAGCTGCGTGAGGTAGAAACGCCCAATGCTTCGAGCATTTCAGTAGCAAGAACTTCCCGAACACCACCCTTTAACGTCAGCCGACCGTCGCCAAACCGGCTCCAGGGCGTTTGTCCCGAACCCTTGGTGCCAAGATCGAGCAGCCGCCCTTGCGCATCAAGCAATTGCGCGAATAGAAAACCCCGACCATCGCCGATTTCAGAATTGTACACACGAAACTGGTGACCGTGATACCGCAAGGCCAGCGGCTGATCGAGGCTGCCGGGAAGCGGCGCGAAGCGTCCAAAATGGTTGATCCATGCGGTGTCATCCAGCTGATCGAGCCCAATTGTCGCAGCCGCGCGATCATTGCGAAACCGAATTTTGGTTTGTGGGAATCGTGCCGGCTCGACCGGATCGTAAAAGCCCTCGCCAAGTTGCAGAATGGCGGTTGCGGGGCGATAGCGGACGGGTTGCGGCTTTGCGATCATGCGGCAATATGGAGGTTGTAATCGCTGGGACGCAACCATGACGGCGTATGAAAATTTTTATTGGTGGTCGAATGATGGCGTTCGTCTGCATGCACGTGATTACGCGCCGCGCAATGCTGCGGCCGCTGAAGGTCGACCGCCCATCATCTGCTTGCCCGGGCTAACCCGGAATGCGCGCGATTATGAACGACTCGCCGAGCGGCTTTCAGCAGAATGGCGCGTTGTAACGGTCGATTTTCGAGGGCGGGGAGAAAGTGGTTATGCGAAGGACCCGATGACCTATGTCCCGCTTGTGTATGTGCAGGACATCGAAAAATTGCTCGTCGAGCTTGGTTGTGCGCACTATATCGCCATTGGTACTTCGCTTGGCGGGATCGTCGCGATGTTGCTCGCGGGCACAGGACGTGCGCGGCTGGTGGGCGCAGTTTTGAATGATGTCGGGCCTGAGATTGATACATCGGGCTTGTCGCGTATCCGGTCTTATGTCGGCAAAAGCAGTTCTTGGCCAACCTGGATGCATGCTGCCCGCGCCGTCGCTGATACCAATGCTAACGCCCACCCGGATTACGCAATCAGCGACTGGCTAGCGATGGCAAAGCGACTGTATCGTCTCAACAACTCGGGTAAAATCGTGCTAGATTATGACATGAAGATTGCCGAGCCCTTTCGTGTGCCGGGCAACGAGGCAGGGCCGGATATGTGGCGGACGCTCGATCCATTGAACGACGTTCCAGTTCTCATCGTCCGGGGCGAACATTCGGACATTCTCGCAGCGCCGATCGCCGACCGGATGTTTGCGGCGCTTGACGCGTCGGCGTTGGTGACCGTTCCGCGCGTTGGTCATGCCCCGACGCTTGACGAGCCTGAGGTGCAACCGGCCTTGAATCGGTGGCTCGAGCGTGTGCTTGTCGATCTGAACGTCGGTTGATCGCGACGCGTTAGTGGTTCAGCCCATCCATATTCTCCATCTCCATTCGAGCTTTGATCTGGGCGGCAAGGAGGCGCGCGCTGTGCGCCTGATGAACCTGTTCGGTGATCGCGCCCGACACACCATCGTCTCGGGCGTGCCCGGGCAACTGGGCGCGCGCGCAGCAATCGATAGCGGTATTCGTCATGAAATCGCGCAAGACCCGCCACCATTGACCGGTCGGCCCTCCGTTGCGCGATATGAGGAAATCGCGCGCTATATGCGCCGCTTCGATTTGGTGCTGACGTATAATTGGGGCGCCATTGATGGCGTCATGGCGCGGCGTGTTTTTTCCAAGGGCGTCCCGCCACTGGTCCATCACGAAGACGGATTTAATGCCGACGAATCGGGCGGGCTCAAGGCGGAGCGCAACGTTTATCGCCGGATCGCACTTGGCGCGGCGTATGCGTTGGTTGTGCCTTCCCAGACGTTAGCGACGATTGCACGGCGTGTCTGGAGACAGCCTACGGATCGCGTCTATCGCATCGCGAACGGGATTGATGTTGATCGTTATGCCATCGCACCCATTGCCCGCGCAATTCCCGGGTTTCGGCGAAAAGCCGGGGAGGTTGTGGTGGGTACGCTGGCGGGCCTGCGAACAGTCAAGGACTTGCCCATGTTGGTCCGCGCCGTTGGCGGAGTATCAGGGCGGGTAAGGCTGGTCATTGTCGGCGAGGGACCCGAACGCGCAAACATTGAACAGGCGGCCAAAGCGATGGGGCTTGCTGATCGGTTTCATTTGCCCGGTTTCCTGCCCGATCCTAGTCGCTTCGTTGGCTTGTTTGAAATCTGCGCGCTGTCGTCGCGAAGTGAACAATTCCCAATTTCGGTTGTCGAGGCGATGGCGGCGGGCGTGCCCATTGCCGCCCCCCCGGTGGGCGATTTGCGAGCCATGGTGTCGAGCGCCAACGCACCATTCATCTGCGAACATCATGGCGAAGTGTTTCTGCGCGACGCAATCCAAAAATTGGTCGACAATCAAGACCTGCGACGGGTGATCGGCATCGCAAATCGGGAAAAGGCGCGCGACGAATATGGCGAGGCGGCTATGGTGGCGGCATATCGCCGTCTTTATAGTGCCGCAATCGGCAAACCAGGGGTGTTTGACTGAGTCGTATTTTGTTCGCCGCTAGCGGCCGCAGCGTGATAGCAGACTTCAAACTGATGGAGAAAATGTTTTGTTCAAGGGCGTGAAGCCGATCATTTACGGGGGCCGGGAAGTGTGGCCCTTGGTAGAGGGCGGCAAAGGGGTTGCAGCGACCAATCATGCGAGCGCGGGTGCCTGGGCCGCGGCGGGCGGCATTGGTACTGTGTCGGCAGTCAACGCCGACAGTTTTGATGCCGAGGGCAAGATCATTCCACAAATCTACCGTGCGCTCACCCGACGGGAACGGCACGAGGAACTGGTCGAATACGCCATCGAAGGTGCGGTCGAACAGGTGCGGCGCGCCTATGACATCGCAGGGGGCAACGGTGCGATCAACATCAACGTTTTGTGGGAAATGGGTGGCGCGCAGCGTGTGCTGCATGGCGTGCTTGATCGCACTCGTGGCATGGTATCCGGGGTGACCTGCGGGGCGGGCATGCCCTATAAGCTGTCGGAAATCACCGCCTCTTATGAAGTGAGCTATTTGCCGATCATCAGTTCGGCACGCGCCTTTCGTGCGCTGTGGAAACGCGCCTATTCAAAGGCGTCCGAATGGCTGTCTGCGGTTGTTTACGAGGACCCTTGGCTGGCAGGTGGTCACAACGGACTTTCCAATGCGGAGGACCCGCGCAAGCCCGAAGACCCTTATCCTCGCGTGAAGGCGCTACGTGAGACGATGCGCGAGGGTGGTATTTCGGACGATGTTCCGATCGTCATGGCAGGCGGCGTCTGGTTCCTGCGCGATTGGAGCAACTGGATCGACAACCCTGAACTGGGGCAGATTGCCTTTCAATTCGGGACCCGGCCGCTTCTTACGCAGGAAAGCCCGATACCGCAGGGCTGGAAGGACAAGCTGTCTCATATCGAAGAAGGGGAGGTGTTGCTCCACCGCTTCTCGCCAACGGGCTTTTATTCTAGCGCGGTTCGTAACCCCTTCCTTCGCGCGCTTGAGGCAAGGTCTGAACACCAGATTCCCTATTCCACTGAAGCGGCTGGCGATCATCAGTTCCAACTAGATGTCGGGGTACGTGGCAAGAATTTTTGGGTGACCAGTAATGACCTGCTTCGGGCGCGGTCATGGTTTGGGGCGGGGTTTACCGATGCCCTCAAGACCCCCGACTACACGCTGGTATTTGTAACCCCCCAAGAAAAGTCCATGATCCGCAAAGATCAGTCCGATTGTATGGGATGCCTCAGTCAATGCGCCTTTTCATCTTGGAAGGACAGCGAGACTAATTCGACCGGCCGGTTGGCTGACCCGCGTTCCTTCTGCATCCAGAAAACCTTGCAGGATATCGCCCACGGCGGTGATACCGATGCCAACCTTATGTTTGCAGGCCATGGCGCATATAAATTTAAGCAGGACCCGTTCTACGCAAACGGATTTGTGCCAACGGTGAAGCAACTGGTTGATCGGATTTTGACGGGGGACTGAGGGGGTGTCCAGCACTGCCGTCAACAAAGCCGAACCTGGCCGATAGCGGCGAAATCGCTGGTTTTGTCTGACATACTGTGTCGGACTAGCTTTTCGACGACGGCAACGACAATGTTGCTTGCTGCCTTATCTGGCCCGGGATGATGCAATGACTGACCTTGCTGCACGCACAAAGGAACTCGCGCTCTTGATTGCGGCGCTTACCCAAACCTATCACCGGATGACGTCCTCTGCGGACCTGCTGCATGATCGGCAAGCGATAGGGGCGGCGGCCCGGTCCGTTCTGCTTCTTATGGCAAAAGGACAACCGCTAACCTTTACCGAGATTGCGGCAGCACGTTCGGTTTCGCGGCAGTTTGTGCAACGACTTGCGACCGAGATGATCGTGGACGGATTATTGATCGCCGACGCCAATCCCCGACACAAAAGGTCGCCTAAATTGCGATTGAGCGAGAAAGGGAGCCGGGCCGTTCAGGCGATCTATTTGCGCGAATCAGTCATAATGGCACAACTTGGTGCAGGTTTGAGCGAGGCGGAGATGCGCAGCGCGCGCATCACGCTGCAGTCCTTGGGCGAGGATATGGAGGCGCTACACGAAAGCCTGATCGACAGGCCGATTAAAATTCAGGCCCAACCATCAAGAACCTGATCGGGCGGGCGGTGGCCGTCGGCCCAGACCCGGATGTTTGTAATCACACGTTCCCCGGTAGCTGCGCGCCCTTCAAATGTCGCAGAGCCCATATGAGGTGTCATCACAACATTTGGCAGCGCCAACAAGCGGGGGTCGATTTCGGGTTCATGCGTCCAAACATCGAGCCCAGCACCCGCCAACCGATCCGACTTCAGGGCGTCAATCAGGGCATCTTCATCAACAATACCGCCGCGCGACGCGTTGATCAGATAGACGTGCGGTCGTAACAATTTGATGCGGCGAGCATCGATAATGTTCTCACTTTCGCTGTTGCGGGGCGTGTGAATGGTCAGGATGTCAATCTTTTCAAGCATATCGTCGAGCGACGCGTGCCACGTCGCGCCCAACAAATCCTCAACCACTTTAGGGAGCCGGTGACGGTTATGATAATGGATCGACAGGCCGAATGCGGCCGCGCGCCGGGCAACGGCCTGACCGATTCGGCCCATACCGAGAATACCAAGCGCCTTGCCTCCGATCCGGTGGCCGAGCATGCCGCCCGGGCTCCAACCTTTCCATTGGCCTGATCGGACCAGCTTTTCGCCTTCAGCGAGCCGACGAGGGACCGATACAATCAGCGCCATCGTCATGTCGGCTGTGTCTTCAGTCAGGACGCCAGGCGTGTTCGTTACGATAATGCCCCGCTTGCGCGCAGCTTTAAGATCGATGTGATTTACGCCTGCGCCGAAATTGGCAATCAACCGGAGTTGCTCACCCGCCTGCGCAATAAGTTCGGCATCGATCTCATCGGTAACCGTTGGGACCAGCACATCGCAATCCGCTAGCGCCGCGACCAAAGCGGCACGATTCATCGGCACGTCATCACGATTGAGGCGTGTGTCGAAGAGTTGTTCCATCCGGTCCATCACCGCATTGGATAGCTCGCGCGTTACAGTAACCCGCGGATGGGATATCTTCGGCATCGGGCGTCTTTGATCGACCATGGATCATGAATTGGCGACTCCCGCTTGCTGCGTCAACGGTGGTTGAACAACGAAGGTGCTTGGCAGTAACTGGGCGCTGTATTTTCAGGAGGTTGCGCGATGCAGATTCGGGCTTGGGGGCGGATCGTCGTGGTTGCGGTCCTATTCATTGGATGCGCCGTCGATGAGGCAGAAGCACAAAAGCGAAGTTTGCCGTATTTCGCCTCTATAGCCGCTGCAAAGGCAAGGATGCGGACAGGTCCGGGGCGGGATTATCCGGCAAGCTGGCTTTATCAGCGGTCCGACCTGCCGGTAAAAGTGGTTGATGTGTACAAGGAATGGCGAAAGATTGAGGATCCGGAAGGAACGCAAGGCTGGATGCTTGTCAATCTGTTGAGCGATACCCGCACCGCCATCATCACCGGCACCAACGCTGAGCTGCTCGAAGCGCCAAGGTTCGGTGCGAAGATACTCTGGCGGGCAGCCCCCGGGGTCGTCGGTCGGATCAGCAAATGTGCGCGCGGCTGGTGCTGGATCGACGTGCACGGCCGTAATGGTTATGTTGAGGCCAATCGAATCTGGGGCGGAGCGCCCGAGGAAATGGCGAAACTCGCGCAATGAGCATGGCTGGTTTTCGGATTGTTCAGGACGACGCGACTGGACTTGAAATTACCGCGCTCATTACTCTGCACCTCGCAGCGGCGCATGCCGGAACGCCGCCGCAGCACGCGTTTGCACTAGGAATAGACGCGCTCCGTGCGCCCGGGATCATGCTGTGGACCTTGTGGGAGAAAAATGCGTTGCTGGGCTGTGCCGCACTCAAGGACTTGGGCGCAGGGGAAGGTGAGGTAAAATCGATGCGCACCCACCCGGCGCATCTGCGGCGCGGCGTTGCAGTGCTGTTGCTTGGCCATCTGATCACCCAGGCGCAGGCACGGGGTTGGCACCGGCTCAATCTGGAAACGGGGACCAGCGCCTCTTATGCCCCCGCGCATGCACTATATCGCCGGTTCGGCTTTATCGATTGTGGACCCTATGCCGGTTACGTGGAAAGCCCGCATAACCAATTTATGATGCTCGGGTTGGACGCGCAATTCTGATCGGATACCAAAACGGCGGGATAATGCTGCCCACCGCCCTTGCTCCCCCCAAGCCATCGTCCTAAAGCCCGCTTCAATAAGCCCGCTTCATTGATTTTCGCAGTTGCGAGGAACCCTTGGTCGATCTGTCACAATATCTTCCGATTCTGCTCTTCATCGGGGTTGCGCTCTTACTGTCCGGCGCGTTTGTTTTTGCGCCGATGGCGGTCTCGCGGATGACCGGCACACACAAGCCGACGCCCGAAAAGCTGACTGAATATGAGTGCGGCTTCCCGGCGTTTGAGGATTCGCGGAGCCAGTTTGATGTGCGGTTTTATCTCGTTGCAATCCTGTTCATCGTTTTCGATCTGGAGGCAGCGTTCCTATATCCCTGGGCGGTTTCAGTATTTAAGCTGGGCTGGGTGGCGTGGTTTTCGATGATGATCTTTATCGCTGAGCTGGCGCTGGGTCTGGCCTATGCGTGGAAAAAGGGAGCGCTCGATTGGGAGTAGAACTCACTGCGGCACCCTCGCCCGGCACATTGCCTGACGTTGCGTTCCTGAACGACATGAATAGCGAGCTTGGCGACAAGGGATTTCTCGTCACTTCGACCGAGGATTTGTTCCAATGGGCGCGAACCGGATCGCTTTGGTGGATGACCTTCGGGCTGGCGTGCTGCGCTGTGGAGATGATCCACGTCAACATGCCACGCTATGACCTGGAACGCTTCGGCGCTGCCCCGCGCGCAAGCCCGCGCCAATCGGACGTGATGATCGTGGCGGGCACGCTGTGCAACAAAATGGCACCTGCACTGCGCCGCGTTTATGATCAGATGAGCGAGCCGAAATACGTTATCTCGATGGGCAGCTGTGCCAATGGCGGTGGCTATTATCATTACAGCTATTCGGTGGTGCGCGGGTGTGACAGGATTGTGCCGGTCGACATTTACGTGCCCGGCTGCCCGCCCACGGCCGAAGCATTGCTGTATGGCATTATGCAGTTGCAGCGGAAGATCAGGCGCGTCGGGACGATTGAACGGTGAGGGCACCGGCGCCTGCCTATGCCGCCAATGATGGGGTGATTGAGGCGGCGAAGGCGGCTTTGGGTGATGCTCTGCTTTACACTGAGGAATCGGTGGGGGAAGTATCAATCTTGGTCGCGCGCGAGCGACTGGTCGAGGTGATGATTGCGCTGCGAGATACGCCGGGCCTTGAATATCAACAGCTTATGGAGATTGCCGGCGTCGATTATCTCGACCGTGAGGATCGGTTTGACGTTTGCTATCACCTCCTGTCCCTAACCCGGAACCACCGTATTCGCGTGCGGGTAATGACAAATGAGGTAAAACCGGTACCATCGGTGACCGATATCTGGCCGGTTGCGGGTTGGTTGGAGCGCGAAGTGTACGACATGTATGGCGTATTGTTCGATGGCAACATGGATTTGCGCCGAATTCTGACCGATTACGGCTTTCGCGGTCATCCGCAGCGCCGGGATTTCCCGCTATCGGGCTATGTCGAGCTGCGCTATTCCGAAGAGGCCAAGCGCGTGGTGTATGAGCCCGTCAAGCTCGCGCAGGATTTCCGCACCTTTGATTTCATGAGCCCGTGGGAGGGTGCAGAGTATATTCTGCCGGGTGACGAGAAGGCAAAATTGCCCGAGGAGAAGGGCGCCCCAACGCCGTTAAATGCGGATGAGATTGTCCGGGCCAATGCCAACACCACCCCCAAGGCGGTTCTAACCGACCCCAAAACCAGCGACAGCACTGCGCAGACCGGCATCGGCAAGGATTCGCCACACGCCGGCCCGCGCCCGGTCAATCCTGATGTGATTCCCGGCAAAGGGCCGAATTGATGATCGACGAGACTGCCACGATCAGCCCCGAAACCGGCGATGTCGCGATTGAGAATTACACGATCAATTTCGGCCCCCAGCATCCCGCCGCGCATGGCGTGTTGCGGCTGGTGATGGAGCTGGACGGCGAGATCGTCGAGCGGCTTGATCCGCATATCGGCCTGCTCCACCGCGGCACTGAAAAGCTGATCGAGCATAAGACGTATTTACAGGCTCTGCCCTATTTCGACCGGCTCGATTACTGCTCGCCGCTGTGCATGGAGCATTCTTACGTGCTCGCGATCGAGAAATTGCTCGATCTCGAAGTGCCGATCCGCGCGCAATATCTCCGGGTATTCTTTGCCGAATTAACACGCATTTCCAATCATATGCTCAATTTGGGCAGTCATATGATGGATGTCGGTGCGATGACGCCAAACCTGTGGCTGTTTGAAATTCGCGAGGATTGCCTGAACTTTTTTGAGCGCGTGTCGGGCGCACGGATGCATTCTGCCTATTTCCGGCCCGGTGGCGTGCATCAGGATACACCGCTCAAACTACTGACTGACATAGCGGACTGGCTCGATACGCGCCTGCCGCGCCTGTTTGAGGATGCGATCAGCCTGGTCGCCGACAACCGCATCTTCAAACAGCGCAACGTCGATATCGCGGTCGTCAGCCGTGAGGACGCAATCAAATGGGGCTTTTCGGGGCCGATGATCCGGGGCGCGGGCATTGCGTGGGATCTGCGCAAGTCGCAGCCCTATGATGTGTATGCAAAGATGAAGTTCGATGTGCCGGTTGGCACGCGCGGCGATTGCTATGATCGCTTCATGGTGCGCGTCGAGGAGGTCCGCCAATCGGTGCGGATCATGAAACAATGCCTGAACGAAATGCCCGAGGGGCCTATCGCCAGCCTTGACCGAAAGGTCGTGCCGCCCAAGCGCGCCGAAATGAAACGATCGATGGAAGCGCTGATCCACCATTTCAAGCTCTATACCGAGGGCTTTCATGTGCCTGCGGGCGAAGTATATGTTGCGACCGAAAGCCCCAAGGGCGAGTTTGGCGTCTATCTGGTCAGCGACGGCACGAACAAGCCCTATCGCTGCAAAATCCGCCCGACGGCGTTTTCGCATTTGCAGGCGATGGATTTTATGAGCCGAGGGCACATGCTGGCGGATACGACGGCGATTTTGGGGTCGCTGGATATCGTGTTCGGTGAGTGTGACCGGTGATTGAACGGTTGATCGATATTGCCGATGATTTAGCGGAACGATTTCGGTGGCCGCTGTCGATCCTGGCAGTCGGCTGGTTTGTGCTGACCTGCGCAAGTTTGACTGGCTTCGTGCATCTGCCGAGCTTCATGTTGATCGGTGGCAAACCGGGATTGATTGGCAGCGGGCTGTTCAATGGGCTGTGGTGGGGCTTGCTTTATCCGCGCACGGAAGAACGGCGGAAGCAACGCAGCTTGCAAACGCTCTCGACAAAGGTTCAGACCGATGGCTGATGCCGCCCACATCCCCGACGAAGCAGAAACCCGTGCGCGCTGGGGCGATTTTGCCTGGACGCTTGAAAACGCCGCCAAGGCCAAGGAAATCGTCGGGCGTTATCCGCCCGGTCGTCAGCAATCGGCCTCGATTCCGTTTCTTGATCTGGCGCAGCGTCAAATCGGGGCGCAGACGCACACGCAAGGCTGGCTGCCCGTTCCGGTGATTGAGTTTGTCGGGCGCGAACTCGGCATGCCCTATATGCGCGTTTATGAGGTCGCAACCTTTTACACCATGTTCAACATGGCACCCGTTGGTCGATACCATGTGCAGGTTTGCGGGACGACGCCGTGCATGCTCGCCGGATCGGACGATGTGTTTGCAGCGTGCAAGAATCACGGGCTGATCAAGGGCCGGACGACGCCCGACGGGCTGTTCACCTTGACCGAGGTTGAGTGTCTGGGCACCTGCGCGAATGCGCCGATGGTGCAGATCAACGACGACAATTTCGAAGATCTCGACTATGATCGCATGACATTGGTGCTTGAGGCATTGGCACGAGGCGAAAGCCCCAAGCCGGGATCGCAGACGGGACGACAGACAAGCTGCCCGGAAGGCGGGCCGACATCGCTGAGGGACATGGTGGCTGAGAACCACGATTTTCGCGGGGAATGGGTATGACGGTGGAGGAAACGCGTTTCATTAGCGAAATGTTGCGGGCGATTCGCAGTGATGTCGGCGATGTAAAGTCGCGGATGACAAGCATGGCGCTTCGGCAGACATCCATGGTGCATCGCCTGCTCGGTATCGATACGCATCTGGCGGCGCTTCAACATGATGTGACCGCGCTTGGCAATGACATGCGTCGGGTGAAACAGCGGCTCGAACTGGTGGAGGAGTAAGGGCATGAGCATCATTATTGGCATTCTTGCAGCCTTGCTGCTGATTTTTATTCTGGTGGCGATTGTCAAGATTGCGTTTGGTCTGATCGTGCTTGGTGCAGCGGTCGTGGTGGCGGTTATTGCCTATCGCTACGCTGAGCGGCTAATGTCGAGGAACTGATGAACATGGCATTCGCCGACCATGCCCCCCTGACGTTGCGGAGCCATCATGCTCGCTGACAAGGACCGTATCTTTACCAATGTTTACGGGTTCCAGCCCTGGAACCTGAAAGCGGCGCTTAAGCGTGGCGATTGGGACAATACGCGTGGCCTGATGGCGATGGGACAGGACGCCATTATCGATTTGATCAAGTCATCGGGCTTGCGCGGGCGGGGCGGGGCAGGTTTCCCCACCGGCACCAAATGGAGCTTTATGCCCAAGGAGCCCAAGCCCGATCGCCCGAACTTCCTGGTCATCAACGCCGATGAAAGCGAACCCGGCAGCTGCAAGGACCGAGAGATTATCCGCCATGATCCTCACAAGCTGATCGAAGGCGCGCTGATTGCTGGATACGCAATGCGTGCGCGGGCTGCCTATATCTATGTTCGCGGCGAATATATTCGTGAGGCGGAGGTGCTGTTTGCCGCCGTTGCCGAGGCATATGACAAGGGGCTGATCGGCAAGAATGCGTGCGGATCAGGCTATGATTTTGACGTGTTCGTCCATCGCGGGGCCGGGGCGTATATTTGCGGTGAGGAAACCGCGATGCTCGAAAGCCTTGAGGGCAAAAAAGGCCAGCCGCGCCTGAAACCACCGTTTCCGGCAGGTGCGGGGCTTTATGGCTGCCCGACGACGGTGAACAACGTTGAATCAATTGCGGTTGCCCCCACGATCCTGCGGCGCGGCCCCGCATGGTTTTCCGGCTTTGGCGCTGAGAATAATCGCGGGACCAAGCTGTTCCAGATTTCAGGTCATGTTAACCGCCCCTGCGTCGTTGAGGAATCGATGAGCATCCCGTTCCGTCAGCTGATTGAGGAACATTGCGGCGGCATTCGCGGCGGTTGGGACAATTTACTCGCGGTAATCCCGGGTGGGTCGTCGGTGCCGTTGGTGCCAGCGGCGCAGATCATGGATTGCCCAATGGATTTTGACGGGCTGAAGGCGCTGGGTTCCGGCCTTGGCACAGCAGCAGTGATTGTCATGGACAAATCGACCGATATTGTCCGGGCGATCAGCCG
>JBBQAU010000026.1:0-16940 GCA_038316685.1 Sphingomonadales bacterium | reverse complement strand
CCAATAGGCCACTGCGACCTGCGTGTCGTGGGAAGGTGGGGCGGCAATGATGACCCGGGAGCCAGGAGACCTGCCTGTTACGGTCGTTCCTTTGCGCGGACGGGGTGTTCCGGGCGATCGAGGCAAGTCCTGTGGACAAGTCCCTCGTGTGTGCGACGTCGTTGGGGTCGTGCGCGCGGTCGTGCCGTGTGCCGGACATCAAGGCGTGCCAGCGATGGCGTGTGACCCCTTTGTCGTTCAAAAAGGGGCTCCAGGTGCGTCGATTTTATCTCGTTATTCCGCTGACCTATGTGCTGGCATCAGCATCAGCATCAGCATCAGCATCAGCATCGGCATCCGATGTAGCGAAGGAGGCCGACGAGATCATCGTCGTGACCGCCAATCGGGAGGCCCAACCGCTCTCTCGCGTTGGCCAAAGCATCACCGTCATCACCGCTGAACAAATCGCCCGCCGCCAGAGCAATACCGTCATTGACTTGCTCCGCGACGTGCCCGGCGTGACTTTTGCCCGCAACGGCGGCGTTGGCGGCGTTGCCTCAATCTTCATCCGGGGTGCCGAAAGCGAGCAGACCGTGGCGCTGATCGATGGCGTCAAGTTGAACGATCCCGCCTCGCCCGGCGGCGGCTTTAACTTCGGCAATCTGCTGGTCGGTAATATTGAACGGATCGAAGTCCTCCGCGGCAGCCAATCAGTGCTGTGGGGCAGCCAGGCAATCGGCGGCGTCATCAACATGATCACGACGACGCCGACCGAGCAATTGCGCGTCAACGCCCGCGCTGAAGGAGGATATCGCGGCACTGCGCAGGTCGTGGCGAATGTCTCGGGCAAGGCAGGGCCTGTTTCAGCAAGCGTCGGCGGGGGCTATTTCCGCAGTGACAATATCTCGGCGTTCAGCGAAGCACGCGGCGGGATCGAGCGCGATGGCTATCGCAATTACGGTGCAAACGCGAAGCTGAACCTGGCGATTGCGGATTCGCTGTCGGTTGATCTGCGCGGCTTTTACTCCTTTGGCACAGCCAATATCGATGGCTTTGCGCCGCCCAGCTTTGCTTTTGGCGATACGCGTGAATTGGGCACGACGCGCGAGCTGGTGGGGTATGCAGGCGTCAATGCCGCGCTGTTCGACGGGCGGCTGCGCAACCGGTTTGGCTATGCGATCACCGACACCCGTCGCCGCAACACTGATTTTCGGCCCGCTGCGGTTGATACTTTTATTGGCAATGGTCGTAACGAGCGGTTGGAATATCAGGGCGTGTTCGATATCGCAAAAGGCTGGCAGGCCAATTTTGGTGCTGAACGCGAAGTGTCGCGCTTTGACACGATCAGCTTCGGCGGGCCGATCACACGGGGCCGTGCGCAGATCGACAGCGTCTATGGCCAGATAGTTGCCACGCCTTTTGCCGGGTTGACACTTACCGCTGGTCTGCGGCGGGACCAGCATGACCGCTTCGGCGGGGCGACGACGTTCGGCGGCAGCGGGGTATGGACCCCCAATCAGGGCGCGACGACGATCCGGTCGAGTTATTCAGAAGGGTTCAAGGCGCCGTCGCTGTTCCAGTTGCAGAGCAGCTTTGGCAACCAGTTGCTGCGGCCAGAACGATCGCAGGGGTATGATGTGGGCGTCACGCAGCGGCTGCTCGACGGCCGGATTGAGATGAGCGCAACGTGGTTTGCCCGCAATAGCAGCGATCTGATCAATTTCATCTCCTGCCCGAGGCCGCTGACCGGCATCTGCTTGAACCGTCAGTCGGGTACGTTCGACAATGTCGCCCGCGCCAATGCGCAAGGCGTTGAACTGACGTTGCTCGTCCGGCCCGTTGACTCGCTCACCGTCACGGGCAATTACAGCTTCATCGATTCCACCAACCAAACTGTCAGTAACGCCAATTTTGGCAGGCGGTTGCCGCGCCGGCCGGGGCAGAGCATCAACATCTCCGGCGACTATCGCTGGGATTTCGGGCTGGAGACGGGGGCGACGATCACCCACATAGGGCGCAGTTTTGACAATGCGGCAAATACAACCCGGCTTGAAGGTTACGTGCTTGCTGATATCCGTGCGGCGGTCGATGTGACGCCCCGGATCAGCGTCTATGGCCGCATCGAAAATCTGTTCGATGAGCAGTATGAGACGGTTTTTAGGTTTGGCACCAATCGGCGGTCCGCCTTTACCGGGGTAAGGGTGCGCTATTGATGGCTAGACGTTGGGTCTTGCTCACGCTGGGGATGGTGGGGGTCGCGGTCCCGATCAGCGTCGCGGGTGCGCCCGCGCCAGGGCGGCTGCCCCCAGCGCGGATCGTGTCGATTAATCCGTGTATCGATGCCATCCTGCTGGAGGTGGCGGATGACCGCCAGATCGCCGCGATCAGCCATTATTCGCAAGACCCACAGGCGACCTCGATCCCGCTTGACCGTGCGCGCCGCTTCAAGGCGACATCGGGGACGGCCGAGGAGGTGATGGCGCTTGCGCCGCGGCTTGTAATTTCAGGCGGGCACGTCGCCCCCGCGACGGCGGCTGCCCTGCAACGCCTGCGGATTCCGTTGTTGCAACTGCCCGTCCCCACAACGGTTTCTGAGAGTATTGCCCAAATTCGGGAGATTGCGGCGGTAACGGGGCATGTTGATCGCGGCGAGGCGCTGGTCGCACGGATTGGCGCGGCTTTGGCTGCCGCCCGGCCGCCGCATTCCCGGCCCATTCCTGCGCTGATCTGGCAGTCGGGCGGGCTGGTGCCGGGCAGCGGCACACTGGCGAGCGAATTGCTCGAACGCGCCGGATTTCACAACCTCAGTGCTGATTATGGCCTCAAGCAATGGGACGTGTTGCCGCTTGAATATTTGATTGCGCGCGCGCCAAAGCTGGTGCTTTCGGCAAGCGGCACCAGCGGTCGGCGAGACGCGCAGCTCGCCCATCCGGCACTCGTGCGTTTGGGGCGGCAGATTGCAATCCGGCCCTTTTCCTTCCGGCTGCTGCAATGCGGTGGCCCCACTATTATCGCAGCGATGGCACGGTTGTCGGCGGTGCGTCGCAGTCTGGCAGCATCATGAGCGCGACGCGGCTAAACCTGCTGCTGATTGTCGGGCTGGCAGGGGCGATGGCGTTGTCGCTGATCGCGGGCAAGGTCTGGCTCCCGATTGATCCCTTTGTCGGGTTTGGGCAGGGTGACGATCCACGCTGGCTGATCATTGCAGAATTACGCGCGCCGCGCACATTGCTCGCCTTGATTTTGGGCGCTGGCCTTGGCTTGTCGGGGGCTGCGATGCAGGGGTTTTTGCGCAATCCGCTGGCTGATCCGGGGCTGTTCGGCGTCTCGTCGGGCGCTTCGCTGGGCGCTGTCCTCTCGCTGTATTTCGGGTTTGCCGGCTTCCCGCTTGTCCTGCCCGCTTTTGCACTCTCAGGGGCAGTGATGACGATGCTGGCGCTGGCATTGCTGGCGGGTCGATCGGGCAGCCTGATATTATTCGCGCTGGCCGGAATCATTCTGTCTAGCGTTACCGGTTCTATGACGGCGCTGGCGATCAGCCTTGCACCGACACCCTTTGCGGTGAGCGAAATCATCACCTGGCTGATGGGGGCGCTGACCGATCGCAGCTGGAATGATGTCTGGCTGGCGCTGCCGCTGACGCTGCTCGGTGCGGGCCTGATCGCACTGACCGCGCGCGCGCTTGATGTGTTGACCTTGGGCGAACCGGCGGCGCGGTCAATGGGGGTTGATCTGGCACGGATGCAATGGCTGGTCATTGTGGGCGTTGGGCTGTGCGTCGGTGCAGCGGTGGCGTCGGCGGGGGTTATCGGTTTCGTCGGGTTGATGGTCCCGCATATGGTGCGGCGTGTGGTCGGGGGCAGACCCTCAGCGACGCTGCTGCCCTCGGCGCTGGGCGGCGCACTCCTGTTGCTGTTGGCTGATACGCTGGTGCGCGCGCTCCCGACGGTCAGCGAGCTGCGGCTGGGCATTGCGATGTCAATGCTGGGGGGGCCATTTTTCCTGTGGCTGCTCTTCTCGCTCCGGCGGCAATTGCCTTGATTGCGCCCCGGCTCACAGCCGAAGCGATCAGCTTGCAGATTGGCGATGCCTTGATCCTCGACGCGATCAGCCACGCCTTTTCGCCCGGCAAGATCACCGCCTTGCTCGGCCCCAATGGCGCGGGCAAAAGCAGCTTGCTTGCGTGTCTTGCCGGCCTGCGCAACGCCGATACGGGGCAGGCGATGTTAGGCGACGCACCCTTGCTCGCGCTTGATCGCCGCGCGCGCGCGCGCGCAATTGGCTTTTTGCCGCAGGTTGCCGATGTCCATTGGGATATCGATGTCGAAACGCTCGTCGGGCTTGGCCGCTTTGCCCACGCGCAGGGCTGGGGGATGAGCGCGGGCGATCGTCACGCGATTGCCGACGCGATGCTGCGCACGGATGTGACGCGCTTTGCCGGTCGCGTCGTCAACACATTGTCGGGCGGCGAGCGTGCCCGAGTGTTGCTCGCGCGCGTGCTGGCGGGGCAGCCGCAGTGGCTGCTGGCGGATGAACCGCTCGCCAGCCTTGATCCGGCGCACCAGCTTGATGTGCTGGCATTGCTGCGGGAAACAGCGGATGCGGGGACGGGCGTGATTCTGGTGGTGCATGATCTGGGTCAGGCGTTACGGATCGCAGATGAGGTCGTGCTGCTACGCGCCGGTCATCGCGTTGCGGCGGGTGCCTGTGCAGAAGTGCTGACCGTTGCGACCATCGCCCGAGCTTACGGCGTAACAGTGGAGATGGGCACGACGCCCGATGGGACCCGCTTCATCGTGCCCGCGACGCGTCTGGCAGCGCTTGTTGCATGATGATCGATCCGCAGGCGCATCTGGATTTGCTTGCCAAGCCGGTCGGAAGCCTGGGGCGGCTCGAGACGCTGGCGGTGCGGCTGGCAACGATCCAGCAGCGGCTTGATCCGGTAACGATGCCCCGGCGACTGGTGCTGTTTGCAGGCGATCACGGTGTCGTTGCGCAAGGCGTGTCGGCCTGGCCGTCGGAAGTGACGGGGATGATGGTCGCGACCATTGCCGCCGGGCGCGCCTCCTCCAGTGCGCTCGCAAAGGCGCACCATTGCGATCTGCGTCTCGTCGATGTTGGCAGCATTGCGCCTGATCTTGCCGATCCGCCCGGCTTTTATGCGCGCGCATTGGTGGCAGCAGGCACGCAGGATTTGTCGCTGGGTGCCGCAATGACGATGGCGCAGTTTGACGCGGGCTGGGCGATTGGTGCCGACGAAGCGCGTCGCGCGGTCGAGCTGGGGTACGGGGTGCTGATCGCTGGCGAGATGGGGATTGGCAATACGACAGCGGCAGCCTGCCTGACAGGATTGCTCGCTGGCGCTGCTGAGACGGGGCGTGGGGCGGGGGCAGATGATGCAACGCTCACGCGCAAGCAGGCGATTGTCGCGGCAGCGATTGTGCGGGCCGCCCCATTGCTCGCGGATCATCCGCGCGCCGCGATTGCCGCCGTTTGCGGGTATGAAATTGCCGCAATGGCAGGCTTTTTTGCCGAAGGCGCAGCCCTTGGCGCCACGCTGCTGCTTGATGGCTATGTCGCGACCGCAGCCGCGTTGATCGCGGAACGCCTGCGGCCCGGCACTGCCATGCGGATGATTGCCGCGCATCAATCGGCAGAGCCGGGGCACCGCGCGGCACTCGCGGCGCTTGGGCTTGAACCGTTGCTCGATTGGGACATGCGGCTTGGCGAGGGGACCGGCGCGCTGGTGGCCTTGCCGTTGCTTGATAGTGCTGCGGCCTTGATGCGCGACGTCGCCCGGCTTGACGAATTGGCGCTGCCGGGTGCGGGATGACTGCCCGATTTGGGCACCGCCGCTGCTGGCCGTGCAGTTTTTAACACGCATACCTGTGCCGTGGCTTGACCGGCTGACGCCAGCCCAGGTGCAGGCGGGGCTGACGAGCGCGGTCGGGTGGTTCCCGCTGGTTGGCGCATTGGTCGGCATGGCGACGGCGGCGGTCGTTTTGCTCGCCGAAGGACTGTGGCCGCGCGCCGTTGCTGTGGTGATCGCGCTGGCAATAGAGGCGCGGCTGACGGGGGCGTTTCATGAAGATGCCGTTGCCGATTTCTGCGACGCCTTTGGCGGCGGGGTGACAGCGGATCAGGTCCGCACGATCATGAAGGACAGCCGGGTCGGCACTTATGGCGCGCTGGGCCTTGGGCTGGCGGTTGGGTTGCGCGCGGTGCTTTTGATTGGCCTTCCCGGGGAATTGATTTTCATCACGCTGCTGGCATCCGCCTGTTTTGGACGGTTGCTGGTGGTCATCGCGATGCTGGTCATCCCGCCTGCGCCTTCGGGGACGGGGTTGGCGAAGGATATTGGCGGCGCGGTCGGCTGGCGACATTTGGCGCTTGCGATGCTGCTGGCGACACCGGCGATGGTGCCGCTTGCGCTTGAGCGACCTTGGGCGCTGGCGGGCGCTGGTGCGGCAGCGGTGCTGTTCCTGTGGTGGTTTCGCGCGCTGCTGTTGCGCCGGATTGGCGGCAGCACGGGCGATTGCCTGGGCTTTGCGGCGTATGCGGGGCAATTATTCGTGCTGCTGGCGGTGGCCGCGCGGTAACTGAGGTTTCAGGTAAAGGCGAGCTTTGCCGACGCCACCAGCAATACCGCGCCCAACAACCGCAGCAGCGCACGGTTGGGCAGCCGGGCGATGCCAAAACTTGTGCCGATCACCGCACCCATCGCCACCGCCAACACAAACCACGGCAATTCGGCGGGCAATTGGCCAACGCTCGACAGATTGCCAAGCAGCCCCGAAATAGACACGCACAGAATGAACGCCGCCGCTACGCCTGATGCAATGCGCGGGCTTGTCCAACCAAAGAACAGCAGCAAAGGACTCAGGAAAATGCCGCCCCCCGTGCCGGTCAGGCCCGAGAGCGTGCCGATCCCCACGCCCGACAGCAACGCGATCGGCAGGGCTGGCCGCTTCGTTTCAACCAGCGCGCGAATGTTGCTCGGCCAAAGCAGTCTGAGACCTGCGATCAACAAAATGGTGGCTAGAACCGGGCGGTAAACCGCAGGCGGCAGCGCCATCATCCCCGCGACAAACGCTGCGGGGACAGCCCCGAGCACAAACGGCCAGAACAGGCGAAAATCAAACTGCCCCGCGCGCACGAAACGGATCGTGGTGAAGGACGCCACGAGGATATTAAGCACCAGAGCGGTCGGCCGCATCGTCGTTGCTGGAATCGCAAACAACGCCATGATCGCCAGATAGGCCGATGCCCCGGCGTGACCGACCGACGTGTAAAGCGCCGCGCCCAGCCCCATGAGCAGCGCGACAAGCAGGGTCGTTTCGGGGTTCATGCGCGTCCCCTAAGCAACGCCAGACCCGCCAGCAAGCGCGGCGCTCAGGGTGTCGGAGGCGCTGGTGCTGCCGGGGACGGGATCATCACGCGGCGCACAGTCAGTATCTTGACCGGCGTCTCAAGCATCTGGCCCTTCAAAAACCCCTCACCGCGCGTCGGTGATGTTGGCGCGTCAAAGATTTTGCGAGCAACGTCCTGCCCCTCAACCAACCGCCCGAACGCGGCATAGCCCGCCGGATCGCCCTTGCCACTGGTATCGGCATCAAGCCCGGTCATGTCGGATAACAGGATGGAAAAATCGGCGGTCGCGGTGCCGGGCTCGTAGCGCGCGAGCGAGACGGTCCATGCCTTGTGCGAAAGCCCCGTCTGTGTGGTGGATTCATGCGCGACGGGTTTCAGCACCCGCTTGGGATCGTTCTGCGTGCCGGCCTGGATCAGGCCATTGGGCGGCGTTCCCCAGGGCAGCCGCATCGCCCGGTAAAACGACGTGCCGTCGAGCCGCTTTTGATCGACATAAGCGACGAAATTCTCGGTGCTCAGCGGCGCGTGCTTGTGATCAAGATCAAGCGTGATCGGCCCCAATTCAGTGGTCAACACGACGCGGACGGTATCAGGCAGGATCAGCGGCGCAGGTGGTTGTGGCAGGCGGACAGGTTTGCGCCTGGGGGCAGCTTGACCTGACGTGGCGAGCGTGAGCGCCAGGGCGGGGAGGAAAAGCGCGGCGGCGAATCGATGGTTCATGGGCTGATGATGGCGCAGATGACACTGCGTTGCCTATAGCGACGTGCCTCAAACCTGGTTCGACTCCGGTTCGTCACCTCCGCAAAGGCAGGGCCGACAAAGTTTGAGACGGCGCAAGTTTGAGACGGAGCAAGTTTCAGGACCGCTATACGAGCGTATAACAGTCAAAGCACGATCGCCACCGACTCATCGACGAGCGGGTTTCCCGTCGCTTCGCTGTTTGACTGGCCCGGACGCACCCATTGCGCGTGCGCATGCGTGGTGGCGATGATCTCACGGACTTCAGGCCCCGGCCAGGTGCGGATGCTGACAACCTGTTCGGCAAGCGCGCGATCAGGCTCCATCGCTGCCCAACCCAGTGGCCGATCAGCCGTGGCGCGGGCTCCTGCTGCCGCCATGGCCTGTCTGATCCGTTCAGCCGTCGGCTCGGGCAGATATTGCCATACGACTGAATGCATCAGCACGCGCGTGACCCCGGCTGCTTGTGGCTGGGCCAATTGCGCCTCCACCCAATCAGCGGCATCGGCCTTGACGAGGTTTACGCCTCGCTCGCGAATCATGCCAATCGCGCGGGAGAGCCGCAGCTGGCGTTCGGGTTTTTCGGCCCAGACATAGGCAGCAAGCCGCATTTCAATCGCTGGATCAGTCACGTCGAGCGGTGCCACGTCGCAACCGCGCGTTGAGACGATGTCAAGCGCGGGGAGGACAGGCGCCGCGCCGCGCCATTCTGGCGTAATCGCAACGGGTGAACTGGCTGGTCCCAACATCGCGCCGCCCAGATCGAAGCGATAGCGATCAATCATCAGGTTAAGCCCGCCGCTTGATCCGATCTCGATAATCTCAAGCTTTGGCCCCAACCGCCGTGCGACCTCGATCAGCCCGAGAATCAGCGCGCCCGACCGGCCCGCTTCATTGGTTTGCGGTGGGCCATCAAGCCACGGCATGATCGCGGCATCATGACGGACAAGCACCGCATTCAGCGTCCTTGCGATGTCAGCCTCGTCGGCAATCTCCCCGGCAAACACCGCCGCAAGATCGGCATCCTGCCCGCCCAGCACCAAAGCATGCAGCCCGCCAACCAGCCGCAGCGGCAGCGCGTCACGCGTCGGCTCGCCCGGCCAGTCAAGCACGCGCGCGCCGGTTTTGCTGTCGCGGCTCAGCCCATCGGCAATCGCCTTGCACAACCGCGCATAGATGGGCGCGTCCATCTGACGACAATAAAATTCCTGGATCAGAAAAGCTTCGCGATTATTCGCCTCGCCCGCCATGGTTTGTGCTCCCTCAGCCGTTACCCTTTGCACCGTGTTGCGCCGCACTCGTCTCGCCAGTAAAGCCCAGCGCTCCATGTCCCAACCGATCATCATTGCCGTGCCGAAAGGCCGCATCCTTGAAGAGGCGTTGCCGCTGCTCGCGCGCGCCGGGATTACGCCTGAGCCAGCCTTTGCCGATGAATCGAGCCGGGCGCTTCGTTTTTCGACCAACGATCCCGATATCGACCTCATTCGCGTCCGCGCATTCGACGTCGCAACCTTTGTCGCGCACGGTGCGGCGCAGCTTGGCATCGTCGGTTCCGACGTGCTGATGGAATTTGCGTATTCGGAAATCTATGCGCCGGTTGATCTTGGCATCGGCCATTGCCGCCTGTCGGTCGCAGAGCCCGCAGCGCTTGCCGCAACCGATGATCCGCGCGGCTGGAGCCATGTCCGTATCGCGACCAAATATCCGCATGTCACCAAGACGCATTTTGCCGCGCGCGGGGTGCAGGCGGAATGTGTAAAACTCAACGGCGCGATGGAACTCGCGCCAACGCTCGGGCTCGCGCCGCGTATTGTTGATCTGGTATCGTCGGGGCGCACGCTGAAGGACAATGGCCTGGTTGAGGTTGAGGTCATTACAAAGGTCACCTCCCGGCTGATCGTCAACCGTGCCGCCTTTAAGACAATGCCGCAAATCGTGCCGCTGGTGGATGCATTTCGGCGGGCGGTGGCCTGACATGATGCGTTTATCGGCAAGTGATCCGGGTTTTGCGAGTGATTTTGATGCACTCGTCACTGCGCGCCGCGAAGCTGACGGCGATGTGTCGCGTGATGTCCGCGCGATTATTGACCGGGTTCGGCGCGGTGGCGATGCCGCACTTGCCGATCTCACCCGCCAGTTTGACGGCCATGATCTGGAGGCGACGGGCTGGAAGGTTGATCTGGCCGATTGTGCTGCCGCTTACGCAGCCCTCAGCCCCGATTTGCGCGACGCGCTTGATCTCGCCGCCACGCGTATTCGCGCGTATCATGAAAAACAGCGTCCGGCGGATACTGATATGGTGGACGCAGCGGGCGTCCGGCTTGGCGCGCGCTGGGGCGCGGTGGCAACAGCGGGTGTGTATGTGCCGGGTGGCCGTGCGGCCTATCCCTCCTCGGTATTGATGAATGCGATCCCGGCCAAAGTGGCGGGGGTTGACCGGCTGGTGATGGTCACGCCAACGCCAAAGGGAGAAATCAATTCGCTGGTGCTGGCCGCGGCGTATATTGCCGGTGTTGACGAAGTTTGGCGGATCGGCGGCGCGCAGGCGATTGCCGCACTTGCTTATGGAACCGCGCGGATCACGCCGGTTGATGTCATCACTGGCCCCGGCAATGCCTGGGTCGCAGAGGCAAAGCGGCAGGTTTACGGCGTGGTCGGCATTGATATGGTTGCGGGGCCCAGCGAAATTCTGGTCGTCGCCGATGGCGCGAATGACCCTGATTGGATCGCGGCTGATCTGCTCAGCCAGTCTGAACATGATCCGACGAGCCAGTCGATCCTGATCACGAATGACGCTGCTTTTGCTGACCGGGTAGCGGCCTGTGTCGAGGCGCAAATTGCGACGCTCAGCACCGCAGCCGTTGCGCGCGCCGCATGGGACACAAACGGCGCGATCATTCTGGTGCGCGATTTCGATGCGGCGATGCCGCTCGTTGACCGGATCGCGCCCGAACATCTTGCGCTGGCGGTTGCTGATCCGCAGATGTTGTTTGACAAGGTCCGGCATGCCGGTTCGGTCTTTCTTGGCCGCCATACGCCCGAGGCGGTGGGTGATTATGTCGCAGGCCCCAACCACGTCCTCCCCACAGGCCGCCGTGCGCGTTTTTCATCGGGCCTGTCAGTGCTTGATTTCATGAAACGCACCAGCTTTTTGCAGCTTGATCCGGCCTCGCTTGCTGCGATTGGTCCGGCGGCGGTTGCGCTGGCGACGGCAGAAGGCTTGCCCGCTCATGCGCGATCGGTGGCGTTACGGCTCCGATAATCACTGAACTTTCCCCGTTCGTTGCGAGCGAAGTCTGCGTCGAGCGATATTGAGACATTCAGGGACACACCACGCTGCTGTGCGGGGTGTCCTCGACTTTGCTCAACACGAACGGTTTGGGAATTAAACCCAACCCGGCCTATGGAATTGAAATGACCCGCCCAAACACACGAACTGCCGCTCGATCCAAGGCGCGCGCCGCCGCCCGGCTCGCCGCCGTTCAGGCGCTTTATCAACATGATATGGAGCAGACCGCGCTTGCCAACCTGCTGCATGAATTCCACCAGCACCGGCTGGGCGCAGAAATTGAAGACGCGCAATATGCCGAGGCCGATGTCGATTTCTTTGATGATGTCGTAAAGGGCACGCTGGCGCGCGGGCAGGAAATTGACGCAAAGATCGCGGGCAAGCTTGCCACCGGCTGGTCGCTTGACCGGCTGGATCGACCGATGAAAGCGATCTTGAGGGCGGGCACCTATGAATTATTGGCACGCGCCGATGTTCCGACAGGGGCCGTGATCACCGAATATGTCGATGTCGCGCACGCATTTTATGACAAGCGCGAGGCGGGCTTCGTCAACGGCGTGCTCGATGCGATTGCCAGGGACACCCGCCCCTGACCGAAGCTGAATTCCTCGACGCGCTGCTCACCTTGCCGCTGCATCCCGGTGCGCAGGGGTTGCGCGACGATACCGGGCGGTTGGGTCGCACCATCATTACCACAGATACGATTGTTGAGGGTGTGCATTTCCGCAGCAATGATCTGCCCGCCGACGTCGCGTGGAAGCTGCTGGCGGTCAATCTGTCTGATCTGGCCGCCAAGGGAGCGGTGCCGATCGCTGTGCTGCTTAATTACACGTTGACGGGCGATTCACACTGGGATCGCGCCTTTCTCGGCGGCCTTGGGCAGGCGCTGCGTCAGTTCCGGGTGCAGATGCTCGGGGGGGATACGGTTGCCTTGCCCGCGCCCGCGCCGCGCGTGCTGACGCTGACAGCGATTGGTGAGGCGGACATCGCGCCGCTTCGCAGCGGTGCCAGGGAGGGCGATGCGCTGTATGTGACGGGCATGATTGGCGATGGCGGCGCTGGACTTGCGGTGGCGCGCGCGGGTGTTGGCTCTGCTGCGTTGCTTGCGGTCTATCTCCGCCCGGTTCCCCGGCTGCGCGAAGGGCAGGCGCTCGCGCCGCTCGTCAATGCGATGATGGATGTTTCCGACGGGTTGTTGATCGATGCATCGCGGATGGCATTGGCGAGTGGACTTGCCGTGCGGATCGCGCTTGACGCCATTCCGCTGTCGCCTGCCTATCGCGCGGCCTGCGGGGCTGATCGCGCGGCAAGACTACAGGCCGCGACGGCGGGCGATGATTATCAGCTGTTATTCGCCGCGCCGCCTGATCTGGCGCTGCCCGTACCCGCCACCTGTATCGGCAGTTTTTCGCGCGGCGATGGCCTTAGCCTGACCGACGGCGTTGATGCCATTCCCTTGCCAGCGCGGCTTGGTTTTGAGCATGCGGGGTGAGCGTGCTTGCACTGGCTGTCCCCGCCCTTATAGCTCGCCTCATAAATCATAAGTCCAAATCGGGGTGCGCTGGCTGCCAAATGTGCGCCCCTGAATGACATAATGGGGAAGGGTTTCGCCGATGATGATCGTCTATGCCGCTATGCTGTGCGGCCTCGTCGCTGTACTTTACGGTTTTATCACGAGCCGACAGGTTTTGTCCGCGTCCCCTGGCAATGAAAAGATGCAGGATATTGCCGCCGCCATTCAGGAAGGCGCACAGGCCTATCTTGGTCGCCAATATCGCACCATTGCGATTGTCGGCGTCGCGGTTGCGGTGGTGCTCGCCTTTACGCTTGGGCTGATTTCGACGGTGGGATTTGTGATCGGCGCGGTGCTTTCGGGCGTGGCTGGCTATGTCGGCATGAACATTTCGGTGCGCGCCAACGTCCGCACCGCAGAAGCAGCGCGGACTTCGCTGCAGGGTGGCCTCACAATGGCGTTCCGGTCGGGCGCGATCACGGGCATGCTCGTCGCGGGGCTTGGCCTGCTCTCGATCGCGGGCATCTTCTGGTATCTGACGGGGCCGGCCGGGAATCCGCCGGGGAGCCCGGTGGTGGTGTCAGCGCTGACCGCGCTTGCCTTTGGTGCATCGCTGATCTCGATCTTCGCACGGCTGGGCGGCGGCATTTTCACCAAGGCGGCAGACGTTGGCGCTGATCTTGTCGGCAAGGTGGAAGCCGGCATCCCTGAGGATGACCCCCGCAATCCGGCCACCATCGCTGACAATGTCGGCGACAATGTCGGTGATTGCGCAGGGATGGCCGCTGATCTGTTTGAAACCTATGTCGTCACGATTGGCGTCACGATGATCTCGGTCGCGCTGGCGCTGGGTAATGCAGATCAGTTGCTCGCGCTGATGGGCCTGCCGCTGATCGTCGGCGGGGTGTGCATTCTCACCTCGATCATCGGCACTTACTTCGTCCGCCTTGGTGGTGGCACCAATATCATGGGCGCGCTGTACAAGGGGTTCTGGACGAGCATCATCCTCTCGATCCCGGCGATCTGGGGTGTGATGACCTATATGTTCGGCGATCTGACCAAGCCGCTCGACGCCGTCTCGGCGCTTGGCGAGCCCGGCCGCATTACCGGCATGGCGCTGTTCTGGTCGATGATGGTCGGGCTTGCCGTGACGGGGTTGCTGGTGTGGATCACTGAATATTACACCGGCACTAATTTTCGCCCGGTCCGCAGCATCGCCAAGGCATCGGAGACGGGCCACGGCACCAATGTCATTCAGGGCCTTGCGATCAGCCTTGAATCAACCGCTGCCCCCACCATCGTCATCGTCATCGCGGTCATCGCGGCGTTTCAGCTGGCAGGCGTGATCGGCATTGCCTTTGCCGCAACCGCCATGCTGGCGCAGGCCGGGATGGTCGTTGCGCTCGACGCTTATGGTCCGGTGACGGATAACGCAGGCGGTATCGCGGAGATGGCGGGCCTGCCCGAGGATGTCCGCACCCGCACCGACGCGCTCGATGCGGTGGGCAACACCACCAAGGCTGTGACCAAGGGCTATGCGATTGGTTCAGCAGCGCTCGCCGCGCTTGTGCTGTTCAATGCCTATACGTCTGATCTTGCCAAGGACTTCCCGTCACTCATCGTCGATTTTCGACTGTCCAACCCTTATGTCATCGTCGGCCTGCTGCTGGGCGCGTTGCTGCCGTATCTGTTTGGCGCGATGGGGATGACGGCGGTTGGCCGCGCGGCGGGCGCGGTGGTGGAGGAAGTGCGCGATCAGTTCCGCAACAACCCCGGCATCATGCTCGGCACCAGCCGCCCTGATTATGCGCGCACCGTCGATCTTGTCACCAAAGCGGCGATCCGCGAGATGATCGTGCCCAGCCTGCTCCCCGTGCTCAGCCCGATTGCGGTCTATTTCATCATCACAGGCGTGGCGGGTCAGGCAGAGGGCTTTGCCGCGCTTGGCGCGATGTTGCTCGGCGTTATCGTATCCGGGCTGTTTGTCGCGATCTCGATGACGAGCGGCGGCGGCGCGTGGGACAATGCCAAAAAATATATCGAGGACGGCCATCACGGCGGCAAGGGCAGCGAGGCGCATAAGGCAGCCGTCACGGGCGACACCGTGGGTGATCCTTACAAGGACACCGCAGGTCCAGCGGTCAACCCGATGATCAAGATTACCAATATCGTCGCGCTGCTGCTGCTGGCGGTGCTGGCGGCAGGCTGACACGCGGGTTGATTTTTCGTGTTGGCTGATTCATAGCACTGCGCAGCGGGGCCGCGCTCACCGAGCACGGCCCCGAAGGATTCCCGAAGGAAAGCCTTGTATGGCCACTCAGCTCCACAATCGCCCGAACACGACGGACGACACATCAGCGACAGAGGCCCGATACGATCGCGAGGCGTTGCGCAATCTGTTGGCAAGTCGAACGTTTAAGCGGGGTTCGTTCCAGCTTGCCTCCGGTCGGGTCAGCCCGATCTATTTTAACGTAAAGACGACCATGATGCACCCTGCCGGTGCTGCGTTTTGCGCGCGCGGGTTGCTCAAGGTGCTCGCCGGGCTCCAGGTTGATTATATTGGTGGGCTGGAAATGGGTGCAGTGCCACTGCTCAGTGTCGTCTCTGCGTTCAGCGCCGAGGACGGCGAACCGATTCCATCCTTCTTCGTGCGCAAGGCACCAAAGGCGCATGGCACTCAATTGAAGATTGAAGGTATGGACGACATGGGGGGCGAGACGCTCGCCGGAAAGCGCGTCGTGTTAATCGACGATGTCGCGACCAGCGGCGGCTCCATACTTCAGGCGGTCGATGAAATTGAGGCGGCTGGCGGGATCATGACCGATGCAATCGTGATCCTCGACCGTGAGGAAGGCGCAACGAAACGGCTCGCCGCTAGGGGAATTAAGCTCCACGCGCTTTTCACTGCATCTGACCTTGGCGTAACCGATGCCGATCGCCACGCCAACGCGTGACGTCACCGGGTATCGTCGGCCTGGCAACCGCGCTTGCGTCGGTTCAAACGCCCGAAACCTTATGCCCGATTGCAGCGCAGACCCGCGCGCTGGCCGATACCGAGGCGCAGACCGGCGCGCTGTGTGCCGCCCATTTCCTGTTACTGGCACCTGCGTGCGCCGCCGAAGCGGCACTCGATCCGGACGACTGGCGTCGTAATCAACCGCTATGCGCACGGCTTGGTGATTTCGTGAGCGCGGGCGGTCAGTCTGGCGACCCGGCTTACTCAGGCTGATTTCGCGACAAGGTATGCGTTCCCGGTTGCAACGCTGCGGGATTGGGAACAGGGGCGGGGTCGCCCCGATGCAGATCGTTGACGTTGTTGCAGATAATCGCGACTGATTCGACAGGTGTGGAAAAAATCATCGGTCGCGTTGGCTGACTGCTTGCGCCGCGCCGCGCCGACTGGTTCCAACGCCCGACCGCACACCCACGCAAAACGCCCCGCCGGGGGGGTGGCGGGGCGTTCTCGTGTCTTCGGCTTCAAGCGCTTTTGGCGCTGTGCCGGAGGGGGTTATTTCTTTTCAGGCGCATCCTTGACGCCCACGGTTGGCACATCGACGCTCGTCTGCTCGGTCGTAACCTTGGGCATCGTCACTTCGGTCTTGGTGGTGCCAACGACGAGTTCCTTCGACGACATATTAATCCTGGGGAGCGATCCGCCGCTTGTCTCTACCGTCGGGAGTGATCCCCCCGTTACGTCCGCTTTCCAAAAGCCCGTTGCAAAAAGGACGCCCACGACAATCAAAGCGACGAGCAAAATACCGCCGATCATTGCGCCGGGGTTGCCGCGACGTTCGACGCGGGTGGTCGTGCCGTCTGAATTTCGATACTCTGCCATGTTGGTTGCCCACGTTGTTGCTATGGATGATCAACCCGCAGGCTAGGTGAAAGTTCCCGGTGGCACGCGCGCTTCCCTTTGCCCGCCCTTTCGGCTACAGGCGCGCCTCAATCGGTTCCCCAAGATATCAAGAGGTTTGTTTGGCCAAGGAAGAATTACTCGAAATGCGCGGATCGGTTGTGGAATTGCTTCCCAACGCCATGTTCCGTGTAAAG
>JBBQAU010000025.1:0-16994 GCA_038316685.1 Sphingomonadales bacterium | reverse complement strand
CGATGATCAGGCGCTGATTGCGACCAATGACGGCGCGTTCAAACATCATCTCGACCGCTACAAATATCCTGACCGACATGGCAGCGACCCGGTCGAGCACCGCACCGCTGGCCTGGTCATCATGGCTGATCTCAACGCTCGATTGGCCACGCGTGGCGGCAATCTGTGCCGTAAGACACGCGCGCTCACAGACGTCGCTCTGATGCCCTTCGTCCGCCAATTTGCCGCGACAGACCGGGATTGGTTTGAAGCGCAACCCCTACCCGCGTTGCACAACTGGCTGGCGGCCCATCTCGCATCAGACCTGTTCGTCAGCGCGATGGCGAAGCTGCCGGTGTTAGCAGCGCGCGTCAGTCAGCCCTAATAACTCCGCCCGACCAGCACATGTTCAAGCGCTTCATCCCCGGTGAACACGCACACGCCCTCCGCCGCGACCGCGTCCATCGGCACGTTGCGCAACGTGAGTTTTAACGCCTTCAGCCGCTCGACGATTTTCTCCAGCGCATCGCCGGTGGGCTTTGACCATTGCACCTCAACCCAGCCGGGGTTCTTGACGGTGTCGGCAAAGGCGCGCTCCAGCCCGGCAAAGTCTGTCACGTCGCGCGCGATATTGGCCTCAAGCCGCGCGCGCGCCTCAGTGTATAGCGACGCCTGCACCTCATCGAGCAATGCCGCTGCGCCTGCAACGAACTCGCCCCGCGGCAGGATCGCGCTGTCGAGCTTGCCGTCCGCGCGATATAGCCGGTCGCGACGCACCACGGACACATTCTCACCCGACACATCGCGCCCGCCGACCTCAACAATAATCGGCGCGCCCTTCTTCACCCAGCCCCAGCGTTTGGTTGCGGCCTTGGCGGGCTTTAGGTCAAGCAAGGCGCGCACGGGCTCGCCAAAGGCTGACAAGGCCGCAAGTTCGACCTGCAAGCGCTTGCAATAGTCGATGATCGCCGCGTCCTCAGGCACATCGCGCAACATCGGCACGATTATGATTTGCCACGGCGCAATGCGCGGCGGCACACGCAGGCCGTCATCATCGCCGTGCACCATGATAAGCCCGCCGATCATCCGCGTCGACATTCCCCAGCTTGTCGTCTGCGCCAGTTCAAGCTCACCGGCTGCATTCTGATAGCGGATATTTTGGGCGCTGGCGAAATTGGTGCCGAGGAAATGGCTGGTGCCGGCCTGCAACGCCTTGCCATCCTGCATCATCGCCTCAATCGAATAGGTCGCAACAGCGCCGGGAAAACGCTCATTTTCGGGCTTCTCGCCCGCCACCACGGGGAGTGCAACGCAATCCTCGGCAAAGCTGCGATAGACTTCGAGCATCTTGAGCGTCTCTTCGCGCGCCTCGGCCTCGGTCGCATGTGCAGTATGCCCCTCTTGCCAGAGAAATTCGGTGGTGCGCAGGAACATGCGCGTGCGCATTTCCCAGCGGACAACATTGGCCCATTGATTGATCAGCACGGGCAGATCGCGCCAAGACTGCACCCAGCGCGCAAACGCTGTGCCGATGACGGTTTCCGATGTGGGCCGCACGACGAGCGGTTCTTCAAGCTTTGCGGTCGGATCGGGGATCAACCCACCCTTGCCGTCGCTGACCAGCCGGTGATGCGTAACGACCGCCATTTCCTTGGCAAAACCATCAACATGCTCGGCCTCTTTTTCAAAATAGCTCAAGGGAATGAACAGCGGGAAATAGCAATTCTCATGCCCCGTCGCCTTGATGCGATCATCCAGCAACCGCTGGATGCGCTCCCAAATGCCGTAGCCCCATGGTCGGATGACCATGCAGCCGCGCACGCCCGATTCCTCAGCGAGATCAGCCTCGGTAATGACGCATTGATACCAGGCCGCAAAATCAGCCTCACGAGTGACGGGGAGCGCGTGTTTGATCATGACCCCGCCGTTAGCGCCTCTCGCGCTATTCGTCACCCCGCCCTTGTCGGGCAGGCACAGGTTCCGCATAGGCGGGGCAAATGGCCGCGTCTTCCCCCGATAGAATCCTGCTTGCTGTCGGTCTGCGGCTGATCTCGGTTGGTCTGTTTGCGACAATGAATGCCGCCATCAAGCTGGTGGAGCTTCGCGGCGCGACGCTGGGCGAGATATTGTTCTTCCGACAATTCGGCGCGGCCTCGCTGATGGTGATCGTCATCATGGCAGGACCTGGGCTAAGGTCGGTCCGCACGGAACGGATTGGTGCCCATCTGCTGCGCGCCGGATTGGGCCTGATCGCCATGAGCTTTACCTTCGCGGCGATCCTGATCTTGCCGCTTGCCGAATCGACGACGATTAGCTTTACGATGCCGATCTTTGCGACGATTCTTGGCGCACTGGTTCTGCGCGAACCAACGGGATGGCACCGCTGGATAGCGGTATTGTGCGGATTTATGGGTGTGCTGATCGTGGCTCAGCCAGGCAGCGGACATTTCCCGATCCTGGGCGCGGCATGCGGCCTGATCGCTGCGATGACGACCGCCAGCGTGTTGATCCTGCTGCGGCAGATCGCCAGGACTGAGAGCACCATGACAACGGTATTCTGGTTTTCCAGCCTTTCGCTGATCCCGCTTGGCGCGCTTTATGCTTATGTGTGGCAACCGCATACGGCGGACACATGGGCGCTGCTGATGGGATTAGGCCTGATCGGCGGCACGGCGCAGCTGGCCATGACGGGGGCGATCCGGTTCGGCCCTGTCTCGCTTGTGGTGCCGATGGATTACTCCGCGCTGCTCTGGGCGACGCTTTATGGATGGGCATTATTTGGCGCGCTGCCAACCCCGGCAACATGGATCGGCGCGCCGATCATCATTGCCAGCGGACTCTATATCGTCTGGCGCGAACACCGGCAGCGGCGCGCCAAGACCGAGCAGGTAATCGCCTAGCTCCGCCGGTAAATCAGCATCAGGTTGTTCGCAGGCATCTCCAACAACCGATCAAGCACGAACCACTGCTTGATCGCGGCCTCACCCAGAGTCTCAACATAGCGCAACCCCCAGCGATAGTCGCGCGCGCGCAATGATTCGTCGAACGCTTCATTGCTTTGCGCCGTTGGCAAACCCTGACGACGATAAGGGCCATACAGGATCAGCGGCGCGCCCTCGGCCAGCAGACGCGAGGCACCCGCCAGCAAGCCAAGCGTTGCCTCCCAGGGACTGATATGCACCATGTTGATGCACAGTATCGCATCGGCAGAATTGATCGGCCACACAACATCAGCAGCGTCTATCGTCAAGGGCTGCCGCACGTTGGCGATACCGCCACACCAAGCCGCAATCGAGGCGAGCGCGGACGCATCTGAATCGCTTGGCTGCCAATCATAGCCTGGCAGGGCTTGTGCAAAATGGGCGACATGCTCGCCGCTGCCACTTGCGATCTCAAGCACCAAACCAGCCGTCGGCAGAACCTCGCTCAGTATTCCAGCGATCGCATCGCGGTTGCGCAGCGTCGCCGGCGCATGTTTGCGCACCTCGCCCTTGTCCTGCGCGACAACCCAGGGGGTGGGGTCTGTCATTAACCTTGCACCGCATGTGCCTGATCGAGCAGGCGACGGGCGCGCAGATACATCTCCACGCGTTGGGCCGTAAACAGGCCGAGTGCCATCAGCATGAGCAGATCGACAATCAGCCGCGCACTGATCAGAAACGGACCAATCTGCGCTCCAATCAACTCGCGTGTTGCGATGCGCACGCCAATAATCAGCAGGAGGAACAGGAGCGCCGCGGGCGAAGCTCGCTGGTTTAACAGATGCGTTTCGGGATCGACATTAATTTGCATCATCCTGCCCCGCTGCCAGCCAAGCATCAGACCGAGCAGCAGGAACACCCCGCACAACAGCCATTGCAGGCCCGTCGGGGGAAATTGATAGAGTATCACCGACGCCAAGACAAAGCAGAGGCTGGGAAAAATCCAAAGCTGTTCAAGCTTTAACAGCCGCGCTTTGCTCACCCGGCGGAACCGTAGCGCCAGAAAAAAGGCAATCACCGAAATCAGAATGATCGTGTTGACCGACTGGTTTGCCTGAAACGCCTCAGCTGGCATTGCCACCAAGCCGTGTTCGCCAAATCGTACGCGACAGCAGCAGATGCAAAAACATCCCCGCAGGCCCTGCAAGAAAAGTCAGCGTCAGAACAGGCGCTTGCACGAAACGATTGATCCCGCGCCGATCGCCATCCTCTGCCACCCACAGTCCGGCAAACAGATCAAACGCCAGATAATGCGTCCACCCCGTCACTACACCGCCATCCGTCGCAAAGATCGCGCGGATGCCAGCGATGGTCGAAAAGTCCGGCGCAGCCCCTGCCGTCTCTCCAAAGCCAATTGTGAAGGCGATAGTCAGAAGTGACACGTAAAAGGCGCACAACCCGCCAACACCGATCAGCCGAAACTGATCAAACATCCCCCGCCAACGCGGCGCAAAAATAAGAACGAGCCAGAGAAAAAGGGCGACCGTGTTGACGATTTGAAACAAAGCGGCCCAGGACATCGCTTATTCCGCTGCCTCGGCGAGCGGTGCCTCTTTCCAGACCAGTACGGGTTTGCGCGCCGCCAGCGTCTCATCAAGCCGGGCACGCGGCGCAAAATGCGGCGCGGACTTGAGCGCAGGATCCCCTGCCCGCGCGCGTTCCGCCACGCTCCGCAGCGCGCCGATAAACTGATCAAGCGCTACCTTGCTCTCGGTTTCGGTCGGCTCGACTAGCATCGCGCCGTGCACCACGAGCGGGAAATAAACCGTCATCGGATGGAAGCCCTCGTCAATCAGGCCCTTGGCGATATCGAGCGTGGAAAAGCCTTCGGCCATGCCATCGTCCGAAAACAGCGCTTCATGCATGCACGGCCCGGTCGCTGCGAATGGGGCGTGAAGCACATCCTCAAGACTGCGCAAAACATAATTGGCGTTCAGCACCGCGTCTTCAGCCACCTGCCGCAGCCCATCAGCACCGTGGCTCATGATATAGCTGAGCGCCCGGGTGAACATGCCCATCTGCCCATGGAAGGCGACCATCCGGCCAAAGCTCTGCGCGTGATGGTCCGCAGCCGTTTCCTCCTCAATAATGACATAATGGTCGCCGCTCTTCTCGATGATCGGCAACGGCGCGAAGGGCGTGAGCGCTTCGGAAAACACCACCGGCCCGGAGCCCGGACCACCGCCGCCGTGCGGTGTCGAGAAGGTCTTGTGCAAATTGATGTGCATCGCATCAATGCCAAGATCGCCCGGCCGAACCCGCCCGACAATCGCGTTGAAGTTCGCACCATCGCAGTAAACGAGGCCGCCAGCTGCGTGGACTGCATCGGATATCTTGCGCATGTCCCGCTCGAACAAGCCGCAGGTGTTGGGGTTGGTGATCATCACGCCCGCAACATCCGGCCCAAGCCGGGCCAGCAACGCTGCAAGATCAACACGCCCTTCCGGCGTCGCCGGGATGTCCTCAACCTGATAGCCAGCAAAGGCTGCGGTCGCAGGATTGGTGCCATGCGCTGATTCGGGAACAAGGATGATCTTGCGGTCCCCCTCCCCCCGTGCCTCAAGCGCGGCACGGATCGCCAGAATACCGCACAACTCGCCATGCGCCCCTGCCTTGGGGCTCATCGCCACGGCTGACATGCCAGTCAAGGTCACAAGCCAATGCGCAAGTTCATGCACCAGTTGCAGCGCCCCCTGCACGGTATCAACCGGGGCGAGCGGGTGGATGTCGGCAAAGCCCGGCAGCCGTGCCATCCGTTCATTGAGACGCGGATTATGCTTCATTGTGCAGCTTCCCAGTGGGAAGAAGCCAAGGTCGATCGCATAATTCTGGCGGCTCAGCCGAGTATAATGGCGGACAGTCTCAGGCTCTGACAGGCCGGGCAGACCGATTTCAACATGGCGCGCCAGTGCGCCAAGCCGTGATGAGCCGACCTGCACCGGGATAAAATCAACACCTGTGGTCTCGGTTGATCCGATCTCGAAGATCAGCGCCTCGTCGAGCATCAGGGCGCGGTTGCCTGTGAAGGTTGCGGGGCCGGTGGAGGCGTGCGCGGTGCTCATTTCCGGGCGCCAGCCGCTTGCGTTGATTGTCATGCCAGAACCTCCGTCAGCGCGGTTGCAAGGATTTCAACATCTTCGGCTGTCGTCGTTTCTGTAACAGCGACGACCAGACCATTTTTCAGCGAGTCCTCGCCCGGATACAGTCGCCCGAGCGAGACGCCCGCGAGAATCCGCCGATCGGCGAGCTTCCGGACAATCGGGCGGGCTTCCTTTGGCAGCTTCAACGTGAATTCATTGAAAAAGCTTGTGTTGACCAACTCAACGCCTGGCACGCGGGCCAGCCGGTCAGCCGCCGCCACGGCACCATGGTGATTGTTCATGGCAAGCGTGCGCAGCCCTTTTTCACCAAGCAGCGTCATGTGCACAGAGAAAGCCAAAGCGCACAGCCCGCTATTGGTGCAGATGTTCGACGTCGCCTTCTCACGGCGGATATGCTGCTCGCGTGTCGACAG
Source organism: Sphingomonadales bacterium (assembly GCA_038316685.1). GTDB lineage: Bacteria > Pseudomonadota > Alphaproteobacteria > Sphingomonadales > Sphingomonadaceae > Sphingomonas. The sequence goes on along the minus strand of JBBQAU010000025.1, from coordinate 10,520 downwards.
GGTTAGCACAAAGCCACGCTTGCCGGTGGCGTCAAGCGTCTCGCCGCACAGCCGCCCCGGCATTTGCCGCAGATATTTCTCCTTGCAGCCAAACAAACCGACATACGGCCCGCCAAATTGCAGACCGACGCCAATCGACTGGCCCTCACCTACGACGATGTCCGCGTCCATCTCACCCGGCGATTTGAGCGCACCGAGCGCGACCGGCTCTGTAACCACCGCAATCAGCAGCGCTTTTTTGGCATGTGCGGCGGCGGCAATCCGCGAAAGATCAGTGATCCGGCCCAAAATATCAGGATATTGGACGACAACACAGGACGTATCATCGTCAATCGCCGCGATCAGTCGGTCAGCGTCTGTATCTGCGGTGAGCGTTGGGATCGCGGTATCAAGCAGATCACCGGTGAAGGTCGCCATCGTCTTGGCGACCGATACATAATGGGGGTGCAACCCGGCCGAGAGCAACGCCTTACCGCGCTTGGTGATACGCCGCGCCATCACGATCGCCTCCCAACAGGCGGTCGAGCCATCATACATCGACGCATTGGCGACATCGGTGCCGAGCAGCCGGGCGACTTGCGTCTGGAATTCAAACAGCATTTGCAACGTGCCCTGCGCAATCTCGGGCTGATACGGCGTATAGGCCGTCAGGAACTCGCCGCGCTGGATGATGTGATCGACCGAGGCAGGCACATGATGCTTATAGGCGCCGCAGCCCAGGAAAAACGGGACATCGCCCGCAACCATATTTTTTCGGGCAAGCGTCGACAAATGCCGCTCAACGGCGAGTTCGCTTGCATGCATTGGCAGGCCATGAATTGGGCCATCCAACTGGGCGACATCAGGCACATCGACGAACAGCGCGTCGATCGACGGCGCGCCGATGGTGGCGAGCATCGCCTGTCGGTCGGACTGAGTAAGCGGCAGATAACGCATTCTTCATTCTCCCGCCTCCCAAGAAGGGAGGGGCTGGGGGTGGGTCGGTTTGGGGCAGGTATGCCGACCCCAACGGGTCGACCCACCCCAACCCCTCCCTTTCTGGGAGGGGCGTTAGCTCACAATTTTTCGACGAAGGCCTCGTAAGCGATCTCGTCCATCATCCCGTCAAGTTCGCTGGTGTCGCCAAGCGTCAGTTTGAAAAACCAGCCCTCGCCTTCGGGGTCTTCGTTGACGAGCGCAGGCGCGTCGCCAAGCGCCGAATTACCTTCGATCACGGTACCAGAGACGGGCGAATAGACATCGGATGCGGCCTTTACCGATTCGACGACGGCAGCCTCATCACCCTTGGCAAGTTCCTTGCCCTCTTCGGGGGCGTCGACAAACACGATATCGCCAAGTTGCCCCTGCGCATAATCGGTGATGCCGACGGTGCCGATGTCGCCATCGACGTCAATCCATTCATGGTCTTCAGTAAAGTAACGGCTCATCACGTGCCTCCTTAGCGGACGTAGCGGTGGGGGAAGAACGGCATCGTTGTGACGGTGCCAGTGTGGGTCTTGCCGCGTTGGGCAAGCGTAACAATAGTGCCGGGTGCAGCGCTTGCTGCTGGGACATAGGCCATCGCAATTGCCCCACCGACGCTTGGCGCGAAGCCGCCTGATGTGACCCGCCCGACTTCAACGCCACCGGCATCGACGACTGCCGCGCCTTCGCGGACGGGTTGTTTGCCATCGATCAACAGACCGACGCGCTTCAATGCGGCACCCGCAGCGCGCTCAGCCAGAATAAACTCCGCGCCTGGAAAGCCACCTTCCTCGCGGCGACGCTTGGACAGCGCAAAGCCAAGATCGGCGGCAATCGGTGTGGTGTCTGGATCAAGGTCATGCCCATAGAGTGGCAAGCCTGCCTCCAGCCGGAGCGAATCGCGCGCTCCCAGACCAATTGGCTTGACCTCGGCATTGCTGCACAACAGATCTGCCACCGCCTCAGCCACATCTGCCGCGATCGAAATCTCAAACCCATCCTCGCCTGTATAGCCCGACCGACTTATCCAGGCCTCATGGCCGCCAATTTCAAACTGCCCACCCGACATGAACACGAGCGCCTCAAGCGGATAGGCACCCGTCGCGTGGCGGGACAGCACGTCAAACGCCTTTGGACCCTGCAACGCCAGCAGCGCGCGGTCATCGAGATTATTAATCGTGATCGCGTCAGCGAGGCCCTCGCGTAAATGCGCGATGTCATCATATTTGACCGCACCATTGACGACAAGATAAAGACCATGCTCCCAGCGCGTGATCATCAGATCATCAAGGATGCCGCCATTATCGGCGAGCAAAAGCGAGTAGCGCATCCTGCCCACAACCAGGCTCTTGATGTCAGCCGGAACCAGTGTCTCAAGCGCCACGTCGACGCCGTCGCCGCTCAGATGCAGCTGACCCATATGGCTGACATCAAACAAGCCCGCAGATTCGCGCACCCAAAGATGCTCGGCCATGATGCCTTCATACTGGATCGGCATGTGATAGCTGGCGAATTCGACCATCCGCGCCCCATGCGCACGGTGCCACGCGTCGAGCGGCAGTGTTTCGGTCACTTCGATGATATCGACGTCATCGCTCATCAACGGTCTCCGCGTCCCAGGTTTACGGCGACACAAAGGCTAACTTGCGCCTTTTGCACACCGCCCCCTCTGTCACGGAACCTGAGAGCTTTCACGCGGCCAAAAATTGACCACGCTTACCCCTTCGGTGGGCTGCACAAACGCTGTGCCGCCGCTTTCCAGAGTGTTGAACAGGCCAGCGCGGTCCCGATTGCCTGAGAGATTCCGGGGCGGTTGCTCCTTCGGCGGTGGGGCACGCCCCACACTCTCCCGCGCTTGCCCATGACGGTTTTACCCGTCATCAACCGAACTGCATTGAAGCGCGCCGCGCCGCGAGTCAACGCCGAAGCGGTCAACGCGTGGCGTTATATTTCAATTGATCATCAGTAAGCTGAAAGCCGACGAGCGCCTCAAACGTGGCGCGCTGAATCGCTACCCTGATCTCAGGGCGCGCCAGCGGGTCGGTTGCTGCATCCTCTTCGCCCGCCTTGCGCTTTCGCGTCAAAAGCTTGCGGGTTTCTGGTGAGAGCGTGGCTGCTGCCCGAACGACGCCGGCAACAGCCTCGCCTGAGGCGGCGGCGCGGGTTTGGCCCGCATCAAAATGCACCATCACCCGGCCGATCCGCTTCGACACAACAGCGGTTCCACCCTGCACCACGGTCACAAAATAAGGAAAGCTTACATCCCGGGCACCTTCGGTATGAATACGACGCGCCTGGACATCAAAAGTAATTGTCGTCTCAACATTCTCACCGACATCGACACAGGTGGAGCGCACCTTCGTCATCGCCGCAACAACGTCCAACGCGCTTAAATCCTGGCTTTTCACTGGGTTGAACAAGGTGATGTCACCCGTCGCCGCTGGGATGGCAACCGCCGGGCAGGCGGTGCGAACCGCCGTAATGCCGTCCAAAGTAATCTGCCCGGTACGGGCGCACCCCGCGCCCATCAAAAGGAGTGTGACGGGTAGGGCGTATTTCCAGGCTGTCACGGTTGTCGGCACCTTTTCAACAACGAAAAGACGGCACTACAAAACGGTACCGCCAAAAAAGAAGCTTTAGCATAGGAACCGGCTTTCGCGCGCGCAAGCAATCGCGTAGGGTCGAAACCTATGAGTATTATGAAAAAGCCCGCGCTTGACCTCCTGATCGCAGCACCACGTGGATTTTGTGCCGGCGTTGACCGCGCAATCCACATCGTCGAACTGGCAATCGAGCGCTATGGCGCGCCTGTCTATGTCCGGCACGAAATCGTCCACAATAAGTATGTGGTAGATTCCTTGCGATCCAAGGGGGCGGTCTTTGTCGAAGAACTTGAAGAAGTTCCGGACGGTGTGCCGGTCGTTTTTTCGGCGCACGGCGTCCCCAAATCGGTCCCGGCGGAGGCCGCCGACCGCGGTCTTGCCTATCTTGATGCGACCTGCCCGCTTGTCTCCAAGGTGCATCGTCAGGCGGAGCGGCTCGTCGAGGCCGGTCGGCATATCATTTTCGTTGGCCATGCTGGTCACCCCGAAGTCATCGGCACTTTTGGGCAAGTGCCTGACGGCGCGATGACGTTGGTAGAAACAGCGGAGGACGCTGCAGCCTTCGAGGCCGTCGATCCCGGCAATTTGGCGTTTTTGACACAAACAACGCTGTCGGTGGACGATACCGCAGACATCGTTAGTTTGTTGCAGGCACGCTTTCCTGGCATAAAGGCCCCGCGCGGCGAAGATATCTGTTACGCGACATCCAACCGTCAGGCAGCCGTAAAAGCAATTGCCAGCTCATGCGACGCGATGCTGGTGATCGGCGCAACAAATTCCTCAAATTCGTTACGGCTCGTTGAGGTTGCCGAACGCCAGGGTATTCCCGCGCGGCTGATCCAACGGGCTGACATGCTCGATTTTGAATGGCTGGAGGGCGTTCGCACGCTCGGCATCACTGCCGGGGCCTCTGCACCTGAAATCCTCGTTCGTGAGCTGGTTAACGCGCTCGCCGAACGTTATGAAATCACCGAAAGCGAAGTTGAGACAACGCGCGAGACAATTTCCTTTAAACTCCCGCGTGGCCTTGAAATTCCTGCCTGACACGTGGCGGTCTATACGCATGTCTCGGCGGAAGCGTTAGCCGCGTTTCTGGAGCGTTACGACGTTGGCGAACTCGTATCGGCCAAGGGTATTGCCGAGGGGGTTGAGAATACCAATTATCTGGTCGAAACCACCAGGGGCCGCTACTTCCTGACGCTGTATGAAAAGCGGGTGCGGGCTGATGACCTCCCATTTTTCCTGGCGCTGCTCGACCACCTTGCCATGCATGGCTGCCCGGTGCCGACGACAATCAAGGACCGTCAGGGCATTGCGCTCCAGCAACTGGAAGGGCGCACGGCCTGCCTCATCCAGTTTCTGCCGGGCGTATCACCATCACATCCGACGCCGGCTCAGGCAGGCGCAGTTGGACAGGCCCTGGCAAAAATGCATCGTGCATCGGCTGACTTCCAGGGTTCAAGACCAAATTCAATGGGGCTCGATTCATGGCAACCGCTTTTTGACCGGTGCGGTGCGTCGCTCAACGAAATAGCGCCGTCGCTTTATGATGATTTGGGGCAGGCGATCGGGAAGCTGCAGCGGGACTGGCCAGCAGGAGCGACCGCCAGCGGAGGCGCGCACAACGTCATCCACGCTGATCTGTTTCCTGACAATGTGCTGATGCGGGGCGCGCAGGTCACAGGCCTGATCGACTTTTATTTCGCATGCAGCGACAGTCGCCACTATGATCTTGCCATCACCCATAGCGCCTGGAGTTTCGATGCAACGGGGAGCAATTTCAATCCCGAAATCGGCAACGCCCTTATCGACGGCTATACAACACACTTTGCGTCAGACCCCATCGAACGCGCCGAATTCAACACATTGGCGAGCGGTGCCTGTGTCCGTTTCACGCTATCGCGCGCGTGGGACTGGCTCAATACTCCGGCCGATGCGTTGGTCACCCGCAAGGACCCGATGGCCTATTGGCGGCGCTACAAACATTATGATCCGGATATGGCCGCGACGATGAAATCGCTCGCGTGACCGAACGATCCGCAGTCGAAATTTTTACTGATGGCGCGTGCAAGGGCAACCCAGGTCCAGGCGGCTGGGGGGCGATTTTGCGAACCGGATCGACGGAGCGGGAGATATCGGGCGGCGAAGCGCTAACGACCAATAACCGGATGGAAATGATGGCGGTCATCGCCGCACTCAACGCGCTCAAACGCCCGTGCCGGGTGACCGTGTCGACAGACAGTCGGTATGTCATGGATGGGCTGACCAAATGGATTCATGGCTGGCAACGCAATGGCTGGCGGACAGCGGACAAGAAACCCGTTAAAAACGCCGATCTCTGGCAAGATTTGCTTTCGGCTGCCAAGCCCCATCAAATCACTTGGCAATGGGTGAAGGGGCATGCCGGCCACGCCGAAAATGAGCGTGCCGATACGCTGGCGAGCGAAGCCGCGTTTGCGATGGCGCGGCAAAGCTAATACCAGGACCCGTTGATCTTGACCTGTAAATCCCCTCCCCCTCAGAGAAAGGGGGACCAAGAGTCAAACCCAACGAGCCTCGGTGTCAGTCATCAACTGCAAGAAAATCAAAGAACCGGCCCACCCGTCTGTAAAACAAAGTGGGCCAGCTCAATTATTAGACCGTCGTGTCGCGCACTTCTGCGGCGGGGCCATTCTTCAAGATTGATTCGATTGCGTTCTTGGCGGATGCCTTTGATGTGTAGCCTTCTGTCCAAAAAATCGATTCGCTGTTATATTTGAAATAGGCAACGAATTCGCCCGCCTTATTCGTCTTGATTTCAAAGTAATGAGCCATGGTGCTTTCCTCCCGTGCATCTTAGCGTGGCAACACTAACCGATGCCAGGGATCATGCAAATCGTCTTGGGTCAAAATGCACTGGTAAGACACCGGGCGGCGGCGCAGTGATACCGGGGGCTATCAGATGGCCGCAAAGCTGTGCCGCCGCAGGTGCGGTCTGAATGCCATATCCGCCCTGTCCAACACACCAGAAAAAGCGGGGCTCCCGTGCATCAAAACCATAGACGGGCAAGCGGTCCGGCGCGAAGCTCCGCAAGCCTGCCCAACGATGTTCGAGCGCTGCCACCTGCCAGTCAACCACCGATTGAAATCGATCAATCGCAGTCGCGACATCAATCTCCTCCGCTGCGACATCGCCTGCGGTGTCGGCGGTCTCGTCGTGCGGCGACAACCAAAGTCGGCCGCCCGCTTCTGGTTTAAAATAAAAACCGCCGGAAACATCAATGATCAGCGGGAGATCATGTTCGACCGGAGGTGTGATCCGAAGCTGGGCAATGGTGCGCCTGTACGGGGTGATGCCAATCGGCATTAACCCTGCGCTGATCGCGACGTGATCGGCCCAGGCTCCACCGGCATTGACGAGGAGCCCGGCGGTTACCGAACCTGCCCGCGTTTCGATCTGCCAGTGGTCAGCAAAACGCCTGGCACTCAAAAATCCCGCGCTGGTCCAAAGCGCCGCCCCGCTGATCCGGGCAGCCTTAAGATAAGCCGCATGGAGCCTGGCCACATCGATATCGGCGCAGGATGGCTCCAACAAACCGCGCGTCCATTGAGGGCGCAGCCCTGAAAGGATTGTCGCAGGGTCAACCGGATGAAGCGGCACCCCCGACTGCGCAAATGCTGCCTGCAAATCGGCCAAAGCAGACGCATCATCATCGCGCCCAAGATGCAGTGCGCCGCGTGCGCTGAGGAAGGAGCGCGATCCAAAGCGCGGTGGCGGGGCGCGGAGCCATGGCCCAGAGGCGGTCGTCAGCGGCTGAACAAGCGGCCCGCCATAACTCTCTGACCAAAATGCCGCAGACCGTCCGGTCGCATGATAGCCGGGCGTATCCTCCGCCTCGAGCAGCAAGACGTGCATACGCGGGGCGAGTTCTGCCGCAAGGCTTGACCCGGCAATGCCGGCACCGACGATCGCGACATCAAACCCTTCCATATCAGGCCTTTAGCACCCGAGCCGCCAGGAAGATGTCGATCTCGGCAATTGCGCGATTACGCACCGGATCAAGTTCGCGCAGCACCTCATGGGCGGCCTCGTCGCCAAATTTGACGATCCGGACATCTGGCAGTTTGGCCCCAACCTTAAGCGCTGCCTTTGCATCAACCAACTGGTCTGCCATCGGCAGAACCATCAGAATTGGCAGTTTCAGTCGCGCCAAGGCAGGGTTCGCCCGTTGTTCGCGTGTTGATCGGAACGCCTCAATCACCCAGCGCCAGCTCGGCGGGCCGGTCGATAATTCTGGTTTGGCAGACTGCCACCATGCCTCATCGGCATACCGCCCCAGATCATGGGTCAACAATGCCTGCCGCGATACCTTTGTGCCTGGTTTTTCATTGGTTTTCCAGGCTGGTCGGCTTGAATCGCCGACCCCGCCCAGCAACCTCGCCGCCCATTCGCCGAACATTGCACCCATCGGACTGTGCAACCCGAGCATCGGAGCCACCAGGATCAACGCGTCTGGTGCCAAGGCTCCCTCGCTGGTCGCTCGCAGCAGGAGGTGAGCCCCCATTGAATGGCCAATGAAGATCTTGGGGCCCTTAACTTCGGCCTCCCACCCGGCAAAAAAACTCACTAGATCGTCAATGTATATCGCAAAATCGTCGATGTGACCGGTCGTTGCGTCTGCCGTTAGTCGACCCGAGCCGCCCTGCCCTCGCCAATCGAATGACGTGATAGACCAGCCGCGACCATGCCAGTGCGCGAATAATTCCAGGTATTTTTCAGGGATATCGCCGCGACCGCCCTGAAAGAGAATATTTCCCTTGCCGTTACCTGCCGCAGGCCAGTCGAACCGGCGCAATCGCCAGCCATCGGGTGCCGCCCAATGCGTGATCCGCGCCGACGCGGGGAGTGCCCGACGATAAAGTTGCGATGAAGCCATTTGTGCTGGTTACTTTTTAGAAAGTGGTTTCGTCTAGGGAATTGCAGCATGGCGCTAACTTATCTTGCAGCGGGCCTGCCCGTCTTGCTGGCGGTCATCCTGCTATCGGCGGGGACTGAGGACGCAAGACTGCGTACCATCGCCAATTGGAAGAATGCGCTGATCGCCTTGCTTGCCCCGATCTGGTGGGTCGCAAGCGGCATGACTTTGTGGCCAGATATCGCGATACAGATCGGCATCGCCCTGCTGGTGTTTGCCTTTTTTTGCGGTGCCTTTCATTTCGGCCAGATGGGCGGCGGGGATGTAAAGCTGATCGGCGCGCTGGCGCTGTGGTTTCCCTTTCAGTCGCTGGTCTGGATGCTGATCGTGATGTCGTTGGTCGGCGGTGCAATCACCTTGGCCATAATAGTTGATCAATGGCGGCGCAAAGACTCAGGCCCAGCCGAAATACCCTACGGCGTCGCCATCGCTATTGCAGCGATGATGGTCGTTCCTGGACCATTTATTAACTAATTTGCGCGAATGTTTAGGGGCGTAGCGATTGAGCCGCGTCCGAAAGGCCTCAAAAGTCATGGATGTTAGGAAGACAGTGCTGATGATTGGCGCGCTGCTGATCGCGGCGGTCACGGCATTTATGGCGCGCAGCCTCATCCTTGGTGCGCCTGCTCCGGTCGCCATAGCTGCGGTGATGCCCGCGCCGCAGGTCGACGGACCCGAAGTCCTTGTCGCAACGCGCGCGCTGCCCGTCGGCACCATCCTTGATGCCACAACGCTGAGATTTCAGCCATGGCCAAAGGAACTCGTTGACAACGCTTATTTTCTGAAAAAGCAAACAAACCTGAAATCGTTGCAGGGAACGGTCGTCCGCAATGCCATCACTGCCGGACAACCGGTCACGCAAGGCTCGCTGGTAAAGCCGGGCGATCGTGGTTTTCTGGCGGCGGCACTTGGGCCGGGTATGCGGGCGGTGACGGTGCCGGTATCAACCCAGACGGCGGTGGCAGGCTTTGTGTTTCCAGGTGACCGAATTGACTTGATGCTGACGCAGACTGTGGCAGGCGGCGGCGATGGGCCACCGCTCAAGGTTTCTGAAACCGTGCTCCGCAACCTTCGGGTTCTCGCGACTGACCAGAGGACGGACAATACCGTCGACGATGATGGCAAGACAGTCGTGCGTACTTTTTCTTCGGTCACTGTTGAGGCGACGCCAAAGCTTGCTGAGAAAATCGTGGTCGCCCAAACGCTGGGCGCACTGTCGCTTTCGCTGCGCTCAATCGCCGACAATTCAGCCGAGCTTGAAGAGGCGATTGCTTCTGGAGCGATTTCGGTTCCCGATAACAATGATCCAAAGGCCGAAAGGGCAATGCTGCAAAAGGTTGCCTCTGAACCGACCGCAGGCAAGTCCACCTTTGCAACGGGTGCCGATGTCTCCCGCTTCCAGCGCAGCACGGTTCCAGGCAAACCAGTTGCTGAAATGACCCCCGGCCAAGTCGGTGGCGCAGCGGGCGGTGTCGGATTTGCGAGTTCGGCGTCAGGCCCTGTGGTTCGAATTGCGCGGGGAAACACTGTTACCGAAGTTGCGGTTGGGGGGAAGAAATAACATGCGTATGTCCGCCAAGCCGATCGGTTGGTCGCTGGCCGTTGCGATCGTTGCGAGCTCGCTCAGCGGTGCTGGACCGACCGGTGCGCAAACCGTTGCCGTCGCACCTAGCAACACCATTCAGGTGAGCATCGGACGGGGACGTCTGGTAACCCTTGCCAAGCCAATGAGCGATCTATTTGTCGCCAGTGATGCAGTTGCCGATGTCCAGGTGCGCTCGCCGACCCAGCTCTACATTTTCGGCAAGTCTGCCGGTGAAACCACGGTTTACGCCACCGCGAAAAACGGATCAGTTGTCTATTCGACAACCGTTCGGGTCGGCAATAATATCGACTCGGTCGGCCAGATGCTTACCTTGGCCTTGCCAGATGCAAAGATCACGACGACGCCGATGAATGGGCTGGTCCTGTTGACCGGCACTGTCGGCGCACCCGATGA
>JBBQAU010000024.1:0-17436 GCA_038316685.1 Sphingomonadales bacterium | reverse complement strand
CAGGCGGATCAGCGCCAGCATCAGCACCATTGCCTCAAGCGACCAGCTGGCGACCCGCCAATGGCCGGGCGTATCGGCAAGTTGGACGTCAGCGCCGGGGGCAATTTCAAGCGATGCCCAGCCAAGCGCCACCGTTCGCCGCTCGCGCGCTGCCTCGCCCCGCGCGAGTATCGCCCGGGCAATTGCCTTGGCGGCGCCCGCCTCGATCACCGCCGGCATTTCAATTCGGTCGGATCGTGTGCCGGCACCCGGCCTGCGGGCGCGCTGCAACCCCAGTTGATAGTCGCGCGCCGGATCATAATGGCCAATCGTGATGCTCTGCGGCACGCTTTCGATGGGGGCGATTGATCGCGTCCTGCGGCTGCCGCGCGCCCTGATGGGGGCCATCCCCGCGTCCGCAATCGTGGTGGGGGTCGCGCTTGCGTTGCGCATGACGAGACGGGCTCCGTCGGGGACGAACCAGGCGCCTGCTGCCAGTGCCAGTGTTTCGAGCACACCGCGCGCACTGTCGCCATAAGCGGAAAAACCCGGCAGCGTCATCGCTACCGCCGATCCATCAACGAACGGATCGGCCAGCGCGCTTGCAATCATGCCAATCGGGACGGGTGCTGGATCGGCAATCACCTCAAAGGTGAGAGACGGGATGCGATTGCCATAATCGGCCAGCTGGAAATTTTCAAACACGGCATAGGCGCAGCCACGATGCGCGGGAGCCAGCGCGCCCTCCGCCGATGCAATCAACGGATCAACCGCCTGGTCCTCCCCACCAGCGTGCAGGCGAAAACCCGTCGCCGTCTTGAAATCGCCGCCGCTCCCGCGCAGCAGCTTGCCATCGGCCCAAATCCGCCCGACCCCCTGCACAGGCCGCGCCGAAAGCAGCACCGCAAAGGACACCGAATAGCTGTAATTATTGGTGCCTGGCTGGCCCTTGGCGCGGGTGGTTGATCGGCTCTCGATCAGGTCGGTTGACCAGATCACTGATCCAGCGACGCGCATCGAGCCAAACACCTTGGGCATGGGTGTGCCATAAGATGAGGTCTGCACCGCCAGTTCGATCAGCCTTGGACCCTGACGACCCTTGGGCTTGAACAGAATTTCGCGGTCGATGACCTGGCCCAGCGCCGCGCCGATCGCCCCGCCAATCGGTCCGCCAATCACGCTGCCAACGACAGACAGCAGCAACGATGCCATGCGCTATTCCTCCTTCTTTGCCAGCCGCCAGCGGCCAATCACTGGCCAGGGAATCTGGCCGGGCCGTTCAACCACACAGCGCAGCATTGCATCGGCATGAATAATCCCGGTGCCGCTATCGATCACCAGATGCAGCTGACCCGGCCCGCCTTCGCAAAGCAGCAGATCGCCCGCCTGCGGTTCATCGGCGCGGGTCAGCCCCAACGCCTCGACAACCGCCGCAACCCATGCCGCGTCACCGCTGTGCAGCGCATAGCCGGTCGGCATGGGCACGGTGATCCGGGCGGCGCGATAAGCAAACGCAACAAGGCCAACACAGTCAAGCCCGTCATCGGGTTCACGCCCATGCAGCCGGAACCGCGCGCCCAGCGCCGCACGGGCGGCAGCGACAACCGCACTCATCCGCCGGGATACCGCGTCAACAGGTCAATCCCCGGCAGAAACGGCTCACCCCGAAAATTGACGGCATTGGCAAAACGGCTGGCGCAGGTTTCAATGCTTTTGTCACAACCTTCGGTGAGTTCAACCAGCGCGGGCACCGCCACAATAAATCGTGGCGCGGTAGCAAGCGTCACCGTGTTACCCGCCGATGCCTCGATTGGATGTTCAGACCCGACATTGTCGCCGCTCAGCCAGCGCAGCAACCCCAGGCCATAGGCATTTGCCACAGGCTCGGTCTGGTCAAGGCTGAGTATTTGCGCGTCGATCCCCGTCACCTGTACGATCCGCCGCCGTCCCGCCATCGCCACCCGGCAGCGCCGGTCGCCAAGTTCGGCGCGGCATTCAGGCGCGGTTTCCTCAACCACCGGCCGGTCAAGCGCCGCAGTTGGCCCGCGCAATTCAGCGGTAAAGCCATTATCCGCCGTTTCGACCGCGCCAATCACCCCTTCGCCAAGCGGCACGCGGCCTTCAGCACCCGTCCAGTCAACCGCAAACAGCATCACGCGCGCGCCATCCCACCGACCGGCGACCAGATCAGCCTCGGTGATCGCCGCACTGGTCAGCGCGCCGGCCACATCCATCGTATCGGCCTCAAGCCCGTCGCTGCGCTTGATCGCAGACGGGGTCATGCCGGGCGCGGCGCGGTGCGTAACCCCGTCGATTACAAGGGCACGATCATGATCGGTCAGCCCGATCGTCACGCCGTCGCGGCGTTCAATCCGCCAGCACAGCGCCACCGTCGTCAGCGCCCCGTCAAGAAACGACATCGCCGTCCTCGCGCAGCTCGATGAGCGGCACCGAAGCCGCCACCCCCGCCAGAAAAGTCGCCCGCGAAACGGTCAGCCGGTCCTCGGCAAAGCGCACCGCGACATCAAACAAAAAAGTCGCCGTCACCGCCACCCCGCTTGCTGGCGCGGTATCAAGCACCACCCAACCACCCGGTTGCAGGGCAAAGTTTGTGGTCACCGCCCCGCCGAGGCGCAGCTGCACGCTCCCCGCCACCGGCCGGGTAATCCGCCGCACCGCATCGCCATAGATTTTGATGAGCGCAAAGCCCCGCTCAGCGCCATTACCCGTCCCAATTCGCTCGCCACCGATCTTGGCGGCAAAATCAAACGGATCGCGTAAGCGAAACCCGCGCGCCGGCCCCATCCGCGCCCGAAAAAACGCGAGCAGCGTGGCGATATCGGCTTCGGACCGGATACCGGGGCCGACATCATAACTGGTTCGCGCCGCACTCCAGCTCGCATTGCGCGCTTCGTGGCCGCCCGCGCTGGTGATAATCGCGGTCGAGAAAGCCGGGCTCACCTCCGCGTCGCGCCCCAGCGCCAGCGGAAAGGCGACATCGTCAAATGCCTGCACTTCATCGTCCCCCTCATCAAAATGAACATAACCGTCGCGCAGCACCTGCGGCATCGCCCACACAAAAGTGCGCGCTACCCCGCGCCTGCGAGCAACCTCGGCAGCGGCATCAATCAGCGGCCATTGCGCGGCGGCTTGTTCAGGCCGGAGCACGAACCCCGCCAGATAATGCTGCCGCGCCACCGGATAGCCGAGCCGCGTCTGCGCCTCTGCCACGCCGCGCGCACCCGATGCACTGTCGCCTTCGGTCACCCAGTCATAATCCTCCAACTGAAGGATATCGAAGGCAGGGCTTGCCCAGCCCGTTGGCACATTCATCCGCCGCAGCTCAGGCGCGCGCGCATCAAGAATCGTCGGCAAATAAATCAGCACATGCGTCTCGCAGCCGCTCGCCACACCCCGCGCCGCTATCGCCAATGCGGCGGTCGAGGCGGCGAGCAATGCCCCTGCTGCATCAAGCAGCGCAATGGCACCGGCTGATTGTGGGCCATTGACGCTTGCAATGATTGGCGGCGAACCCCCAAAAGCGGCACGCGCGGCGTCATCATAGATGCACGGCCGACCATCGGCCATCACCCACCACCACGGCTCCCCCACCTGGAATTTGGGCGCGAGGCCCGCCGCAACCGCAATCCCCATAAACGCCTGCGCGACGGCGTGCAGATACCCCATCGCGCCCGCATGCGCCGGGGAGAGCAAGGTCGAGGGCGGGACCCAGCCGGTCAGCGCGGGCGACCCGTCACTCGCGCGCTGTTTCCAGTCACCCCAGCAATGTTCGTCAAATAATTCATAACTCAGCGACCAGATCACATCATAGCCAAGCGCCCGCGCCCGGTCTGCGAAATCACGGTGCCACGCCGCACACGCATTGTTCAGCGCACCGCCAGCCAGGCTGACATAAAATCCGCCCGAATGGGCTTCGAGCCGGAAATAATGGCTCATCCCGACATAATGGTTGATCGCGCCGCGATACCCCAGCCGCAGCATCTGGTGGAGCAACCGCGCAGGCGTCATGTGATAGCTGTCATCATAACCGCTCGCGATCTCCAGCCCATGCACAGGCAACACGACATCACCGACGGACAAGATCGCGCCCGGCCCTGTGCAACTCATGTCGCTGAGCTCAACCCAGGCTTGAGCGGGGGCGGCAAGCGGCGTGGCGCTACCCAAATAATCAACCGGCACGAGCGAAATGAACATCCGGTCAACATCGCCTGCCCAGACTGGCACCGCCTCTGCCGGCAACAAAAAACCGCCATCCAGATCGGCAAAATCAATCGCCACGGTCGCATCGGTCGGCGTTCCCACCGCATAATTCCATAGCCTTACATACCAGGTCCGCGCGACCCCTGCTGCATCGCGGCCCTCGATCGTCAGGGTCGGGCCGTTGATTAAATCAAGCGCGCGCACCCCCGCTGATCGCCAGCGAAACGCCAGCCGACAATCGCGAAAGTCTTTTGCGGTTTCATAACGCAGCAACGGGTGATCAATCACATCCTCCGCCGCCCAGATCAGTCCGGCGAGATCATCGGCGCGGTAAAACACCGCATCGACACGCAGCGCATCGGGCGCAGTCGTCACCACGCTCGCCATCATCGGGCGCGGGAAATTGACGCTCCAATAGCGCGGATCAAAGCGCGAGAGATTGCCCGCTTCCTGACGTGAGCGTTCGCGCGCGAGCCAATGGCCCATTACTCAGCCCTTTCGATTGCGGCACGCACCGCGCGGGCGACCTGGCGGCTTGATTGCGCCAGCGCCTGGGCAGAGTCATTGCCGTTCGACTGGATGGCAATCGTGACGCGGACATCGCGCCCACCGCCGCCTGCCCCCGGCAGCGCGACTTGCCCGCTGGTCGTCGGCACGAACCATTCGGGGCCGCGTTCCCCGACACGATAAGCGCGCCCCGGCGACACCGGCCCGCCCGTTGCCCGTCCCGGCGCGCCGGTCAACCCGCCAAGGATCGAGCCAAGCAAGCCGCCCAAACCACCACCACCGCCGCCGCCGCCGCCGCCGAACAGCGCGCCCAGCCCGCCCCGGATCGCGGAGGCCGCAATGTCGGCAAGCACCGAAAGCGCGACCTTTTTCAGATCTTCAAAGCCAAATTTGCCCGTCCGCGTCGCGCGCAACAACGCGCTTTCGATTCCGCGCCCGGCAAGTTCCGCGCCTTGGGCGAGTGGCCCCTCCAGGCTGCTGCGCATCGTCGCAACATCGCGCGCCAGCCCGCTGGTGTCGGCACGCACGCGCACGACCAGCGATTCAATTTCGTCATCCATCGGGGAATATCTCCATCAGCCGGTCAATTTCCGCACGGGCGGGCGGCGCAAGGCCCGCTTCGCCGTGGAGGGCGGCGATCACGCTTGCGAGTTCCGCCGGGGTCGCACGCCAAAAGTCATCGGGTCGCCAGCCAAGCACCACTCCCGCCATCCCGGCGAGCCGCGCGGCGTTATGGGCAAAGCCGGGCGCGTCGGCAAAGCCGGGTGCGTCGGCAAAAAAGCCTTTACTCATCGTCCCGACAAAATCTGCCCCAGCAACACGCGCAGCACGGGCGTCGCCAGGGCAAGCCCCGCGCATGCCACTTCCTCACCAAATTGGTCGCGGGTTAACCCCTCGGGCGGTGCGTCCAGACAATGCCAGAACAACGCGACGAGTTCCGCCAGCGTCAGCCGCCCATCGGCTGCGCGCTCGACCAGCGCGAACAACGGCCCGGTCTCTGCCTCTGCTGCAACGAGTGCAGCAAAGCTTGGCCGCAGCACCAGCATTTCGCCGGCAATCCGGATCGCCGCCTCGCCGCGAACCTGGTTGGCGCTGCTCACGCGCTCACCACCGCGCCAGAGCTTTCAAGGCTAAGCGTATAACTACGCTCGCCATTATAATCACCGGCATAGTCAAGCCTTGTGAGGAGGAACTTGCCGGTCATCGTCTCGCCGCTTTCAAAACTCAGCCGGTAATCGTCGATCACCCCTGAAAGCGCATTGGCCTTGATCCGGTTCTCCGCTGCGGAACCTGTAAAAATTCCCGCCCCCGATACGCTGACTGATCGCACCCCCGCGCCCGACAGCAATTCGCGCCATCCGCCCGAATCCTTTGACGTAATCGCCACCGCCTCGCCATTGACGCTGAGCTGCGTCGTGCGCAGTCCAGCGATTGTTGCAAACACGGGCGGCGTCGCGCCATTGCCCACTTTGAGCAGAAACGCGCTGCCCTTCTCCGCTGGCATGATCTTTCTCCTGGTTGTTATTCTTGAATGAGCCGCGCGCGATGTTCGATCATCGCGGCCCACAGCCCGGGGGCGGTGCGGATGATGCGCGTGCGCAGCAGAACGAGCGTGACGATATGCCAGCCCTCGCCACTGCTTTCGAGCGCGCGCGGCATCGCCACCATCGCTGCATCTGCCGCCGCTGCCAGCGCATGCACCCGGCCTGGTCCTTCGGCACGATCACGGATGATGATCGCGCTGCGCAGCTCGACGCCCGCTGAGTCCTTGGTGCCCCAATCCGCCACGAGCAGCTCGCCAATTTCGGCAAAGGGCTCGCTCGCCTTGACGGCAGGCCCTTCAAACACGCCGTTGATCACGCCGCCAAAATCGGGGGCGTTCTTCAACGCGTCACGCATCGCTATATGAAAGAGCGCGATCGCACTCATTGCCAAAGCGCCCGGATCGCGCGCAGCCGCGCGTCCTTGAACAAACGTCGCCACAACCCGCGCCCGCTGATCACGATACCGCGCTCATCGCTGCGAACCGCAAGCTCGGGAAATTCTGCACTGATCCGCGCCACCCCGTCGGCAATCACGCGCTGCCGGGCGGCCTCGACGGGCGCGCGGACATGGTCGTCCAGCGCGCTCATGCGTAAACCGCCCGCGCCAATGTTGCCGCGCGAAACGGCCGCCAGAATGCCGTGATTGCAGAGGGCGGCGGCCGCGCTGTATCACGCTCGCTAAACAGATAGGCGCCGAGCATCACGACCCCCTGTCGCAAAGGCCCCGGCAGCGAGTCCCAATCATTGACAAGGCCCGCTATACAAACTGCGCGCACCCGCCGTGCATCGCCCGCATCGACCATCCGCACCCAGCCATCGCCGCGCGCATCAATGTCGATCGCATAGTCGGTCACGGCCAGGCTAAACTCGCTTGCATCTGCGCGCACCCCCGCCACCGCCGTAATCGCCCGCACCGGTGCCGCTGCCAACCGTTGCCACTGCGCCGAGCTTGGCAGGATTTCCTCGACCGGTCGCACGATCAGCATCTGGCCCAAAAACTGTTCCGCCAGCCCCATCGCGCTTTCGGCAAGGCCGGTGATCAGCACGTCCTCAACCGCCGTCTCGATCCTGAGCGCGGCCTTGATCGCGGCAATTGCCCGCCCGCGATCTGCCAGGCCAAGCGTTACAACGCCCGGCCCGTCTTTTCCGATTGTCATTGTTGCGCACTCCCCGGCGTCTTTCCCCCCACTGAACCCCCTCTCCTTCAGGGGAGGGGTCGGGGTGGGGCCTGTCCACGAGCGGGACACTCGGTGAGACCTCCCCCACCCCTATTCCCTCCCCCCGAGGGGAGGGGACAAGTTCTGACTCAGCTCACCGCAAACCGCATCAGCTTGATCGCCTCAGAATTGGTCACACAGCCGCCAATCCGCTTGGTTGCGTAGAAATTGACAAACGGCTTGTTTGAATAGGGATCGCGCAGGATCGCCGTCTCGGTGCGTTCAGCGATCAGATACCCGGCACGCATATTGCCAAAGGCGATCGACAGGCTGTTGGCGGCGATATCGGGCATGTCTTCGGCCTCAATCACGGGATAGCCGAGCAGGGTCGCGGGTTGCCCCGCTGCCAGCGATGGTGCCCACAGGAACGCGCCATCACTCGTCTTGAACTTGCGAATCCGCGCCAGAGTTGCCGCATTCATCACAAATACCGCACCCTGGCGATACGGCGCGCGCAGCGCCTGAACCAGATCGATCAGCCGGTCCTGCGGACTGGTCGCAAAATCGCCCGCCGCCCCGCTTGGCACATGCTGCACCGTGCCAAAGGCGCGCGCGCCATCGCTGGTCGCCGCCGTTGTATAGGTCAGGAAGCCCCTGGGCCGGTTGGTGCCGCTGCCGTTGATAAATGCTGCGCCTTCCGCCTTGGCAAATTCCGATGCAATTTCATCGGCCAGCCACGATTCGACATCAAACTGCGCGTCATCAAGCATCGCCTGGCTCGCGCTTGGGTTAGCAAACAGCTCGCCCATCGACGGTGCAATTTCGACAAAGCTCGGCGTCGCTGTCTCCGCCCGCGCGCCTGTTTCCGCCGCCCAGCCCGACGGCGTGCCGCCCGTCGTCACGAGCTTGCGATAGCCAGCCGAGCCCACCTTGACGACATTGGCGACCGCGCGGATCGGCGAGATGCCTTTGAGCAATCGATCGATCACCGCATCAATCTCACGTGGCACCGCAAAGCCGCCCGCGTCGCCGCTCGCACCGGTAAACGCCTTTAGCTCAAGGCTCGCGCCTGATCTGAGAAACCCCTCAAACACCGCGCCCGAGGGATCGCGCGCACCCTGCAACATCGGCCGCAAAACCGGCTGCGCCATCTCGATCGCGTCAAAGCTTGCCTCAAGTACATCGGCTTTCACTTCAGTCATCTCAATCTCCATCGTCATTTCCTTCCACTGCATGTACCCGTGCTGCTGGTTGCATCGGCGATGCGACCAGGCTGATCTCGATCAGATCGACACCTTTTAGTTCACGATATGTTCCTTGGCGCGCTGCCCGCGTCCGAAATCCAAACGACAGCCCGCGCACCGCGCCGCGCTGCACCAATCCGGCGAGCCTGCGATCATCGACCCGGCCGATCACGCGCAAGCCGCGCGCATCCTCGCTGATCTGTTCGATCACGCCAATTGGCGCGCCGCGATGCTGCCAGAGCAACGGCACCGGCCCGACCGCGCCAAAGGCACCCCGCCTGATGATATCCCCGCCCCGGTCAACCGCGTCGAACACTGCCGCATAGCCGGCAAAGCGCAGGCTCATTTAAGCCAATCCGCGACGCCCTGTTCCACCGCAATCCCGGCCAGCCCCAATGCGGCCAAGATCCGCAGCGCCCAGGCGACGCCCGCCTTCCACAAGGAACGCCGCGCATCGCGCCATACCGCCAGCAATTCGCGCAGCTCTCCCATGTCATGTGCGGCGCGCGGATCATCAAGCCCCATCCGCACCAGCGCACGCGTCGCGCCCAGCTCGCCTGCCTCCTCGACAATCGCGCGCAGCGTGGCGAGGTCAGCCCCTTGTTGCGATCCCTGCACCATCAGCTGCGCCAGCACAGCACCATCCTCGCTCATGACAATCCCACCATTTGCCGTTTCTCCTCATCACTCAAGAAATCCGCCGCGCTGACCTGCGCCCACAGCCGTTCGCGATCCTCGGCAAGTGCCGTTACCCGGTCGAGATCAACTGCCACGCGCGCTTGCGGGAACCAGCCAACAAGCGCCTGCGTCAGCCCGGCAAAGATCAGCTCGGCCAGCGGCAAAATCGCCTGCCGCCAGAGCGCGCGATTGGCCTCGCGGTAATTGGCATAGGTCGCATCGCCGGGCAGGCCGAGCAGCATCGGTGGCACGCCAAAGGCACAGGCAATTTCGCGCGTCGCCGCTGCCTTCATCGCACCAAAATCCATGTCGGCGGGCGTCAGACTCAGCGCCTGCCAGCTCAGGCCACCTTCAAGCAGCATTGGCCGTCCGGCATTGCCCGAGCCCGAAAAGCTCGCCTCCATTTCAGCGCGCAACCGCTCAAGCTGGTCGCGCGACAACACCGAGCCATCGCCAGGATTATAGACAAGTGCGCCTGATGGCCGCGCGGCATTATCAAGCAGCGCCTTGTTCCAGCGGGCGGCGGCATTATCGACCGCCACCGCCGCACTCGCCGCGCCCAGACACCCCAGCCCATAATGATCATCAAGCGGGTTGAAGGTTTTCAAATGCACCACCTGCGGGCGCTCGCCCAGATCCTCCGCCATCAGCCGCGCGACGCGCTCTCCCACACGATAACGATAGGCGACCGGCCAGCCACCCGCATCGGGCTCAACCGTCACCCGCTCGGGCCGCAACGAAAACAGCTCACGGATTTGTCCGTCAGAGTCGCAGAGCAATTGGACATAGGCATTGCCATGGAGCAGCAATTGCGCCGCCACGGTTTCGGTCAGCGCCTGCCCGCCCGACCGTGCGTTGATAAGCGCCAGCAGTGCCGGGTCCGATGCGACAAGCGGCGCACCCCCCAATCCTTGCGCCACCAGCCGCACCGCGCGCTGCGCCACCGCATTGCCCAGATACGCTTCGCGCACCTGCGCCTCATAGGATCGCGGCCATTCCCCCAGCACGGGCGCCTGCCCATAACGCTGCTCATAACGCGACAAGGCCGGACGCGATTCCTCACGCCCGGCTGATTTCCAGCCAAAGATTTTCATGGTTACTCCCGAAAAATAGCCGGCCGCTAAGCCGTCCGTCGCCCCAGCCAGATCACATGCCGCGCACCCTTGCCGCTCGCGCGGGCGCGGACGATTATTTCTTCCACCGCAAAGCCCGCATCGCTCATTCGTCGCGCGAAAACCGCGTCGGGCCCTGCCGACCATATTGCCAGGATGCCGCCCGGTCGCAACGCCTCGCGCGCGGCTGTCAGCCCACGCAGGGTGTAGAGCGTGTCATTGCCCTTGCGGGTCAGCCCGTCGGGGCCGTTGTCGACATCGAGCAGGATCGCATCATACAGCCCCCGCCCCGCCGCAATCGCCTTGCCGACATCGCCCTCGACAATCTTGACCCTTGCATCATCAAGTGTGCCGCCATGCAGCGCCGCCATCGGCCCGCGCGCCCAGGCGACGACAGCGGGCACCAGCTCCACCACCGTCAGCGCCGCTTTCGCGCCCAGGACATCAAGCGCCGCGCGTAGCGTAAATCCCATGCCCAGCCCGCCGATCAGCCAGCGCCCCGCCGGCCGATCCAGTCGCTCCGCCGTCAACGTCGCCAGCGCCTTCTCAGACAAGCTCATCCGGCTCGTCATCAACTCATTGCCGGCAAGCGTAATGAAAAAATCCGCGCCGCGCTGAAACAGCTTCAACGCACCACCGCCCGGCACATCGGTTTCATCAAGCAATAGTCGCGGGATCATTTGCCAGGCCCTCAGTCACATCGCATCACAAAGGCCGCACTGCCGCCTGTCCACGTTTGCCTAGCATCAATTCAGTCAATCCCCATACCAGCGCGTCCGCGCGGTCGGGGGATCGGCCCGGCCCTTGATAATCGCCGCCGCTGACGAGCCCGCACAGCTCATCCTCGAGCGCCGGAAACGCGCCGAGATGATGCACGCGCCCGCGTTCATACAAAGCCGCGACCGGCTCCGCCCGCGCAACCTTGCCCTGGCTGGCATGGACAAGCGTAATCGGCAGTGTCGCATCCGCCGCCGTCAGCAAGGATCGCACCATTGCGCCGCCATTATTCGCCTCGGCCACCACCCGGTCGCAACTGTGGCGCTCGGCACAGCCCGCGACCGCGCGCGACCAGCCCTCGGGCGAGGCATTTGATATGCTTGCATCCTCCAAGATATAGCCATGCAAGTCCTCGCCAAGCGCCACCGCGACGATCCCGCAGGCATCGCCGCCAATGCCAGCAGGCGGATCAACCGCTACCACCACGCGCTTGATTGCAGGCACCACCCGCACCCGGCACACCTCAAGCATTTGGCGCGTCCACAGCGCGCCTGCGACATCATCGATCAGTTCGCCGTCAAGCTCCTGCCGCCCCAGCCGCGTCCCCTGATAACCAGCGCGAACATGCCGCAGGAACTCCGCTGCCAGATGCGCGCGATTGTCGATGGTGCGCCCGCGCGTCACCGCTGCCGCCTCGTCTGCAATCAGCCGCCGGATCAGCGGCACCGGGCGCGGCGTGGTTGTCGCCATCACCTGCGGATGCTTGCCGAGCCGCAAGGTCATCGCCAGCATATCCCAGGTCGCCTCCCCTTCCGCCCATTTGGCGATTTCGTCTGCCCATGCAAAATGATGCTGCGGCCCGCGCAACGTATCGGGTTCAGCCGCTGAATAGACATGCGCCCTTGCACCCCCCGGCCAGCGCAACTCACCAAGCGATGGCGACCAGTGCGGGCGTTTGTCGGGCGGGGCAATCGCCAGCAGCCCGCTCTCGCCCTCCACCATCACGCGGCGCACCTCGGCCCAGGTCGCCCCGACCAGCGCAATCCGGGCGCGCGGATTGGCTTCTGCCTGCGCACGCACCCATTCCGCCCCCATCCGCGTCTTGCCAAAACCGCGCCCGGCCAGCACCAGCCAGGTCCGCCAATTGCCCGGTGGCACCCGCTGATTGGGCCGCGCCCACCACGACCATTCCGCCTCCAACTGGCGGAGCACCTCATCGGGCATGCCGTTGATCAGCTCGGCGCGAAATTCGGCGCTTTGCACCGCGAACAACTCGGCACGGGAGAGCTGCGCCCGATCATTCATTGTCCGCAACCGCTATCAGCCGTTCATGCATTTCATCAAGCCGCGCGATCAGCCGGGTGCGAATCTCGTCATCGCTTTCAACCTCGGGCGCTGGATTGGCCTCGCGCGCTGCGGCGCGCACCTCGCGCAGGCTGCGCACCTCCTGCCGGTGATGCGTCAGCAGCGACATGATCGTGCGCTCGCTCAGCTTCATCGCCGTTGCACCATCGCTCACCTCAATCGCCACGCCGGTAACACCCACCATCGCGCGTTCAAGCATCAGCAGCTCAAGCCTCGTATACCCCTCGCACAGCGCCTCGCCCCAGGCCTTGGCAAAGCCGGGATCGCGTTTGCGCAACCGGTAAGCGCCTTGTTCGCTCATCCCTACAGAGGTAGCGGCGAAACGGACATTGGCCGTGGCGGCAAGAACGGACAGAAACTTTTCGCGCTTTGCCAGCGTCCAGCGCTTGCTCAATTCGGCGCGCACCTGCGGCACGCCGCCTGCCCGGCGCGCAATCACTCCACCCGCTTGCCCTGGCATCACCCCTCCGCCCACAACAAAAAAGCGACCCGGCTTGTGCCCGATCGCCCCGACTCGCAACTTATCAGCGTTCCTGACAGGTGCCATATCAGCGTGACGATGTCAAGAGAAATAACCTATATGGTTATCTTTTTGCGCGGTCTGCGGTCGCCTCAATCGCCTCAATCACGCCTGCCCAGGCCGCGATCTCGTCGTTGAAATGTCGCGTGACCACCAGATCGCCCGCCAGCGCGCGCGCCGGATCGACCTCGACCGAGCCTTCCCATTGATAACTGGCATTGCCCGACAGGCTGACGCTGCCGTCCGAAACCGCCTCGGCACGCACCATGCCGCCTGCGTTGAACACCGTAAGCGGCACCCCAAAACTCAGTCGCCCCGTCAGGCAGGCGGCATAGCTTGATGCGGCCATTGCGCTGCCGCAGCTATTGGTCAGGCCAACCCCGCGTTCAAACGTCTGCACAAACAAGTCCCGCCCGCGCACCTCAACAAAGGAGACATTCGCACGATTGGGCAACCAGTCGGGCGCTAACTCACATATTTCGCCCACACCGACCAGTTCGGCCTGATCAATGCGACCCACAAAGCTGATCAGATGCGGGTTGGGGATCGCAACCGCAGTGAAGGTGCGCGTTGCCGACAGCTGCGGCACCGGCGCACTGACGATCCGGATCGCCCCCATCAGCGGCCAGCTTGCGACACCAAGCGTCGCTGGCCCCACCGTCTCGCGCACCGTCACCACACCCGGCGCAAGATCAGCCTCGCGCATGACCGCAGCGCTGCTCGTCTTTAGCCGCACCATCGCATGATCCAGCCCGAGTGCTGCAAACCCCGCACGCGCGACACAGCGCAGACCGTTCAAACACGTCTCCGCCTCCGATCCATCGCGATTGAACATCCGCATCCCGAAATCATGCGCGTCGTCGCCGCCGGTCAGCAAAAGCAACCCGTCACCACCAACCGGCCCCGCACGATCCGCCAGCGCGCGCGCCACCCCTGCCCAGGTTGCATCGTCAAGCGCCACCGCGCGCGCATCAATCATCGGGAAATCATTACCCGATCCGTGGCATTTGATCAGATCAAACCGCATGCACAGGATATAGGCGCGATTGGCGTGCAGGTCACGCGTTACGGGGGAGGGGCCTGTCCGCCTGCACCCCTCTGTGTGAGACTGAAAGCCCCCACCCCAATCCCTCCTTTGAAGGGGAGGGGAAGGGGGAAGAGTCGCGCTTAGCGAACCTTGGGATTTCAATGATTCACCCAGGTCTGTTCGAATTAAAATAATGTCATTCTGCTCGAAAAGCCGCCAACCCTTTTATTTAGGCGCTTACACGCACCTGCCCGATCGCTGCATGAAATTTGCGCCCGTAAGCCGCAATCTCTTGGGCACGATCAAGCCCGTTGATGATCCGCCGGGCGCCGCGCCAGTCAGCGCGCGCGTCGTTGAAATAGCCGGACAATTTGCGGCCGGTAAAACTACCCTCGATCATCCCCCTCAACATGATTTTGGCGGCAAGCGCAGCGTCGAGCGCCGCGTCCGCTGCTTTGGCAGAGCTGGTCAGATCAACGCCAAAGACGCTGCCCATTTTTTCATAATTGGTCCGCCACGTCAGCTGAACATAACCGCGCCCATAAAACACCACGCCGTCGCCCGGCCGTGCGCGCATCCGCCGGGCAAGCGCCGCGCGATCGGGCAAGGGACTGGCGGGATCATACATGCGGAAATAATAGCCTGGACCCCCAAATTCGCGGATCGGCTGCATCGTGAACGCGGTTTCATGGAACGCCGTCGCCAGCACATAAGCGAGCCAGCGATCATCGCCCGCCGCCGGCCCTGCTGCCGACCCCGCCGCCGCCCTCATGGCCTCCCAGGAATCAAGGATGAACCCAATGCCATCGAGCTGTGCGGGTGACATTTTACCGGAGAATAACGCGGCGCGAACATGCTTGAAAAACAACCGTCGATTGATCATGTTCGTCCCCCTCACGGCAACCGGTAATGATCCGCCACCCGGTCAAGCGCCAAGGTCAGCACCAGCTTGCCCGCGCGGGCGGGCCAGCCCAGTGATTGTTCGGCCATCGCCAGCCCTTCGCCAGCACACACCACGCGCCAAAGCGCATCGTTCAGGCCGGGGCCCGCCGCCCCGATTGCCGCGTCGAAGCGCTGCTTGGCGGAAAGCTGGGCAAGCGTGGGGTCCATCGGCGCGTCGGCACCGCGCCGGGTCCGGGCCGCCGGTGAAGTGCCCCAGCGCATCGTGACGCGCGGGCCAAGGCTTGCCGTTTCATAATCAGCGCGCAGCCGTTCGCCCGCCTCAAACTGGCGCGCATCGACCATGCCGCGTGAGCGCAGCCACGACAGCGGCGATTCAGCGAGGTTGACGGTCGCGCTGCGGCGACGCGTGCTGCGATCCGCCGGTTGATCGGGGCGAATGCCGTGCGCGTCGATCTCCCGCTCTGCCAAATGCTGCATCTTCATGCTCCCGTTCATCCGTTACGCAACGATCTGCGAATCGCTGCTTGCCACAAAGGCGTGTTTGTAGGACAGTGAAAAACCAGATAGGTTCACGATAGGTGTCAGATGATCACTGCAATCCGCGAAGTCCGCCGCGCCAAAGGCATGACCCTGGACGATGTCGCGCAGGCCTGTGTGCCGCCAACGACCGCGCAGACGATCGGGCGGTTGGAAACGGGGACGCGCACCGTCTCGGTTGGCTGGCTAAACCGGATCGCGGCGGCGCTGGGGGTGGAGGCGAGCGATCTTGTCACCCTGCCAACGCGGACGGATATTCCGGTGGCAGCGCTGCTTGACCGCGACGGCGCGCATGCCCCGACCCGCCCGATCCTGCTCGTGCCGCCGCGCCCGACGCCGGGACTTGTCGCGGTGCAGGTGAGCGCTGGCATCGGCGATTATCGCAGCGGCGATGCGCTGTGGTGTGAACGGCTGGCCCCTGTTGATTTTATCCGCGCGCTGAACCGCGATGTGTTGGTGCCGCGCCCGGCGGGCCGGTTTGTTTTTGCACGGCTGATCGGGCGGGAAGAAGGACGGTTGCAATTGCTGCCGCTTGGGGCGGGCGCGCGGCAACAGGTGGTCAGCGATCCAGCCTGGCTAGGTTTAGTGGTTAAGCTATTGAGAGATATATAAAAATGGTGGGCGATGACGGGCTCGAACCGCCGACATTCTCGGTGTAAACGAGACGCTCTACCAACTGAGCTAATCGCCCCCGCCCGTCCGTTGCCAAACCGCAGCGGTTTCTGCAAGTCCCCGAGCGTTTTCGAAGGGACCGGGACAACCAACGGATTGCAAAAACGCGACCCCCAACAATTCTATCCGATTGCGCCGCCTGCGCGCTTCACCGCTGAGAAATACCCCTGCATCCCCTCCCGCGTACGATCCGACAGGATCATGAAGGCGCGCCGGCGGTCAAACGGATCAGGCTCGCGCGCCAGCAGCCCCGCTTCGGTCAGCCGCCCGATCCAGCGCAATGCCGTTGTCGGCGCAACAGCGGCGGCGATGCACAGGCTCGATACCGACACCTGCGCTCGTTCGAGTTCCGCCGCAAACAGATCAAGCAACATGTCCCATGCCGGGTCCTCAAACAGCCCGGCCCCCAGATATTGGTCACGCAACCGCCGCGCCCGGATCGCCTGACGTATCTCAGAGGCAGAAACCGGGCGCGCCTCATCCGGGCCAGGGCGGAAGCCCGGCGTCCGGTCCTCAACCCGCCGATCTGATCCTGCCGCCGCGCTGTCGCGCGTGAGCCGCACCAGCGTTTCGGCGATCCGTGCGACCTCCTCGTTGAGCCGTCGCAACCTTGCCGACTCGGCGTCATTGTCCCGCTCACGAAATCGCAGCGGCGCCTTGTCCGCGAGTGCAACGGCAAGCGCGGCGACCCGCTCGACATGGCTCGGATCGCACAGCAGCTGCACCCGGCCGGTCAGCAGCTGCGCTGTCACAAGGTCGATCTGCGACGGGTCAAGCGTAACGATGATAGCAAGGCCGGTGTCGAGCGTTAACGTTTCGATCCCGGCAAGCGCGTCGCTCAGCGCTTCTCCGTCAACGGCACCGGCTGCTTCCACCAGGATCACGTCGGGCGCAGGGTTCGTCGCAAGCGTGACGACTGCATCGCTGATGCCCGCTGCACCGACCAACCTTGCGGCGGTTGCGGCAATCGCCTCCTGGCCGAGCTGCTCGCCATGCGGTGTCGCCGCGATCAG
The DNA here is from genome assembly GCA_038316685.1 of Sphingomonadales bacterium. Classification (GTDB taxonomy): domain Bacteria; phylum Pseudomonadota; class Alphaproteobacteria; order Sphingomonadales; family Sphingomonadaceae; genus Sphingomonas. The sequence goes on along the minus strand of JBBQAU010000024.1, from coordinate 240 downwards.
GAAAGCCGTTGGCTGCGGCCCAAAATCTACCCGATTGGTATCGCTGCTGCCCATTGCGTCGTTCTCCGCCCGATCAGATGCCGACGGGATGGCCAATCATATAGCATGACGCCTGACTGATGGCCCGGGTCACCCGGTCCAAAGTGGACATGTCAGCCGACCAAAGAATTTGCCCCGGGCGGAACAAACCTAGTCAAGCGCCTTGACGATATCCTCAACCATCTTCTTGGCGTCGGCGAG
>JBBQAU010000023.1:0-17691 GCA_038316685.1 Sphingomonadales bacterium | reverse complement strand
ACTGCTTCAGACTGAAACGTTTGATCTGTTGTTGACAGATATCGTGATGCCCGAAATGGACGGTATTGAGCTGGCGCAAAAGGCCAGCGAAATGTGCCCCGATCTGCGCGTGATGTTCATCACCGGTTTCGCCGCCGTGACGCTCAAAGCGGGCAAGGCAATGCCGCAAGCCCGCGTGCTGTCAAAACCCTTCCACCTGCGCGATCTGGTGCTTGAAGTTGACCGGATGTTTGAGCTGGAGAATTTTGGGCGGCAATAAATCGGCGATCGCCCGGGTGGTGAACCCATGGGAGGCGAATGGCGTTGATTGGTGGGAAATGCGCGGGCTGCTTTCGGGAACGTTTATAGTCAAAGCTGCCATTCAGCGGCGTGACGGTCACCGGCCCCTTTGCGCCTTACAGTCGTCGTTTAGCCGTCCAACACCCAATACCGATAACCGACGTTCAGGTGTGCGTGTGGAGAAGCCGGCCCGTCACACCGGTCGCGCACCCGGCACATTGTATGTATTATTCGCAATTCAGCCTTGCTGATGGTAGGGGCGATAGCGACGGAGAAAGATAAAAAGTGGCACGGCAAGGCAACAATCCGAAGCGGCGTATCATGGCTGCGATTGCGATTGCCGACGGTGCACTCGAAGATCTTGCCGCGCGCTTGGTCTATGTGGGCAGCGCCAATCACAAGCGCCAACCCGGCGATTACCGTTTTCATCCTCCGAGCAATCCGCGACCGTGGAAATCGGTTTGCGACGCCCGGCGTCAATTATTGTTGGCAGAAGCAAAGGAACTGCTGACTGCGGGTGTCCTCAAAGGCATGATCAGTCAGCCTGATGCCGATGGTGTGCCGAAATACGTTTGGAGCGTCGATGCCCAGGGCGTTCCCTATGAATCGAAAATTGGCAATGGCGGCTATCATGGATATCCGCTGTATCCCGATGACGACATGAGCGCGGTCGTGCTGGGCGAGTGGGCGCTTCGCTGATATGTTTGAATTAACCGCCGATTGGGAAGCCTTGAACGAGGGCTCGCCGGAAGAAGTGGCATGCTTCGCACAGGTGCGCATCGCTTTGAACGGAGTGCTGCTCAGCGAAGGCCATGACCCGTTCGTCGGCCGAGTGCGCAAGGCTTCGCTGCTTTCGGCCTATCCGCTCGCCGAGTGGTTGGCTTGGAACTGGTGGCGTCTTCGCTGGGAGCCCAGCGGGCGCGGGCACGGGTGGCGTTTTGCGCATGCAATGGCGACGATCGGCGAGGGCTATGTCTGGCCGAACCTCACCATTTTTCCCGACGGTGAACGCGTCACGGTCTCGGCACGGCCAAGCAACCCGGCGGACGACTTCGCCGTCCGCTATATCAACGAATATGTTGGCGCGATTTCTGCCGCCGAATTCGAGGGCGGGGTTGGGCGTTTCATCGAGCAGGTGTTGGGGCAATTGGACGCGGAGGGCCTGCGCGGTACCAATCTTCACCGTATCTGGTCGGATCTTGAACTGGAACGGCGCGACGGCGAACTCAGCCGCTACCGTCGGCTCGAGGCGATGCTTGGGCACGACGCGGACGAGGGACCTGAAGATTTGGTCCGCCGGTTGCTCGACGACGAGGCACGGATCGGCGTCGAGGGCGCACACGAACTTGCCGCGGAAATCGCCAAGGGTGGACCGATGTTGGCTGCCGCTGAGTTGATCGATCTGGCGCATCAGTTGGGTACGCCAACCGACCTGCGTAACGCCATTCGGCTCAACGATCGCGTCGTAACTGCGCGAGGAGATACGCCGGCCTGGCTGGTCGGCCAGCGTGCCGCGCGCTCCGTGCGCCATCAGATCGGCAATCACAATGAGCCACTGTCTAATCAACACCTGGTTGAGCTGATCGCTGTCTCCCCCGATGTGCTCGTTCCGGCCGGGCGCCCACCTCTATCCTTCTCGTTCCGAGACGATCCAGCGCACGCCAACATCGTGCTGCGCTCACGCTGGGAGACGGGCCGGAGGTTCGACCTCGCCCGCCTGGTCGGTGATGTCGTTGCTAGTGGCCATTCGGGTCCGCTCATCCCGGCCACCCACGCTGCGACCTACCGCCAAAAGCTGCAGCGCTCTTTCGCTGCCGAATTGCTCAGCCCATTCGAGGCGGTCGAGGACATGATGCAAGGCGATTATTCAGACGAGCAACAGGAAGAAGTAGCAGAGCGGTTCTCGGTTTCACCGCTGACCATCCGTACAATGCTCGTCAATCATCGTAAGCTCGAATGGGATGATATCGCCAACGACCCCGATTTTGAGGCTGGCATGGTGGATTTGCCTGCAGCCGAATAGCTAGCAAGGCCGGTTCCCATATTCGCTTGAGAGCAGCCCATCCAAAATTGGCCATGAGCCGAAAACCGCTTGCTCCGGGAAGGGCAGATTTCGAGCCGCAGCTTTTTCGGTCGGAATGTCACTTTCTGAGTCTGTCGCGGCCGGTCGGATTTACGAGGCCAAGGCGCCGCATTTCCCGCGATCTCGCTCACCCTCGTCGTCCGGGCCTTGAGCCGGGGTCTCGCTGATTCTTCGCGCGGCGCTCGGGTAGGTGGCGGGACCCCGGATCAAGTCTGGGGCGACGGTTGTGCGTGGGGCTATTCCACCGCCCGCGCGCCTCCGCTTGCCTTGCACACGAACACGGCGGCTGCTTTCCCATCGGGGGTCATGTAGCCCGCCTCAATCGCCGCCCGCACCGCTGCCACGCGATCGTCCGGCATTAGCCCGACGACGCACCCGCCAAAGCCGCCGCCGGTCATGCGCGCGCCGCCCAGGTCCCCGATTGCTGCCTGCATGATCGCCACCAGTCCGTCGATTGCGGGCAGGGTAATCTGAAAATCATCGCGCATCGACGCATGCGATTGCGCCATCAGCCGCCCCATCCGGCCAAGATCGCCCGCGACCAATGCGTCCGCCGCCGCAAGCGTGCGCGCGTTTTCGGTTACGACATGGCGCGCGCGGCGATAGCTTGTTTCGGCCAGCCCCGGCTTGCCCGCCGCAAGCGCCTCGGGCGAAAGATCGCGCAGCGCCGTCACGCCGTAATGCCTCGCTGCTTCCTCGCACTCGCGACGGCGTTCATTATAGGCACCGTCATTATTGGCGTGGACGATGCCGCAATGAGCGATAACGATCGCAACGCCGTCAGGGATGGGGACGGGGCGGCAGACCAGACTGCGGCAATCAATCAACAGCGCGTGGTTTGCCTGCCCGCATGCCGAGATTAATTGGTCCATGATCCCGCAATTACAGCCGACATGAACATTTTCCGCGCGCTGGGCGAGCAACGCAAGCTGTGCAGGGGCGATCTTCAGCCCGCCCAGCGCCGCAAGCGCTGATCCCACCGCGACCTCAACCGATGCCGAGGATGACAGGCCCGATCCGAGCGGCACATCACCAGCCATCGCGAGCCGCGCCCCCGGCAGGCTTAGCCCATGCTCGATCAGCACCGCTGCCACCGCGCGCGGATAATCCGCCCAGCCACTTGGCGATGGGCTAAACCCGGCGGACAGCGACGAAACATCAACCGCGCCATCAAAATCAGCGGCGACCACATCGAGCATGCCGTCGTTTGTGCGCCCCGCTGCAACCACTGTGTCGCGGTCAATCGCGCACGGCAGCACAAAGCCATCGTTATAATCGGTATGCTCGCCGATCAGGTTGACCCGGCCCGGCGCGCGCATCAGCAGATCAGGCGCGGTGCCATAAGCCGCAACATAGGCGGCACGGGCACGGTCGGCGTTCGTCATAGTTGCTGGCAATAGTGGACAGGAGACGCGGTGCGCAGGCGCGCTGCGGCTTGTTCAGGCGTCAGATCGCGCTGCGCCTCGGCGAGCATTTCAAAGCCAACCATGAATTTGCGGACCGAGGCTGATCGCAGCAGCGGCGGATAAAAATGCGCGTGCAACTGCCAACCGCTCGCATCCTGCCCAAAGGGTGCGCCATGCCAGCCCATCGAGTAGGGAAAGGAGCAGGCGAACAGATTATCGTAGCGCACCGTCAGGGCTTGCACGATCTCAGCAAGCGCAGCGCGCGCGATTCCGCTGAGTTCGGGCAGGCGTGCGACCGGGAAACGCGGTAGCAGCAAGGTTTCAAACGGCCAGCTTGCCCAATAGGGGACGATCGCCAGCCAATGGTCATTGCTGACCACGACCCGCTCCCCATCGCCCTCACGCGCGACGACATCGGCGAGCATCGCGCGCCCTGTCCGCTCAAAATAGCTGCGCTGGAGCTGATCCTCGATCGCCAGTTCATCGGGGATAAAACTGGTGGCCCAAACCTGCGCGTGCGGATGCGGGTTGGAACAGCCCATCATCGCGCCCTTATTCTCGAAAATCTGGACCGAGGGATGGGACGCGCCAAGCTCGGCCGATTGCGCACACCAGGCGTCAACCACCGCGCGCATCGCTTCGGGCGAAAGCTCAGGCAGGGTCGCGGTGTGATCGGGCGAGAAACAGATGACCCGGCTAATCCCTTGCGCGGGCTCAGCGGTAAATAACGGATCGTTGACGACAGGCGGGGCGTGCGTATCTGCTTGAAGCGCTGCAAAATCATTGTCGAAAATGAACACGCCCGGATAGGCGGGGTTGGTCATGCCATTCGCGCGCTGATTGCCCGGGCAAAGATAACAGGCCGGATCATGCGCCATCCTCGCGCCGATTTCGGGGCTATCCTCCGCCCCTTGCCACGGCCGTTGCGCGCGATGTGGCGAAACGAGGACATGCCGACCGGTCAGCGGGTTCAACCGGCGGTGCGGATGCTCAGAGGCAATAAAGGCGGTGTGTGTCGGCATTGCTGAATGGAAAGCCCCCGCGATGATCACAGCCGGGCTAAGCGAAACGAGCGGCCCTGCCAAGCCGCGCTTCCATTTGCGCTACGTCATTGCCGCAGCGGCGCAAATCCATGTCCCGCCTGCTCCTGAAGACGAACCAGCCGGATTCCCGCTTGCGCTGGAATGACGATCAAATCAGCCGGTCGCCATGCATCAACGCTTGCACCGCCCCCGCTCCCCGGCTAATGGCGCGCTTCCGTGGGCGTGTAGCTCAGTGGTAGAGCACTGTGTTGACATCGCAGGGGTCGCAAGTTCAATCCTTGCCACGCCCACCATTAAAAGCTCGCCCTGGTTGTTGAACCCGGCGGGCTTTTTTGTTTTTACGACGATCAGCGTGGGCCGATGTTGCGCATTTGCCGGAGTTTCTCCGCTTTGAAATCGCGCTCGGCGGTATCGAGTTGACGGCCGAGTTCAGCTGAATCGACAAACGCGTTGTTGTCACCTGCCAGCTGTCGCGCGCGTCTGCCCTCCATGTCGAAAAATTCGGGGTGAAAGTTCAGAAAAACATCTGCTTTCATCGCGCGTAACTTCTTGAAACTTTTTGTGAAATCATCAGCCGCTGTTGGATAGTCGGGGTCCCCAATCAACCGCTGTCCCGCGACCGTCAGGCTGGTCACAAACAGCACTTTCTTGCCCCCCGCTGCGGTTGAAATGGTCACGCCCCCTTGCGTATGTCCCGGTGTAACCCAGACCCTCACCCGAATGGACCCAAGCACAATCGTGTCACCGTCGCGCACGATCCGATCTGGCTGCACAGCGGGGAAGGAGGCGAGTGTCGGCCTGCCGACGGTGCGACCCGCGATGAGATCAGGGACTTCCCCCGCGCTTGCGATCAGCTTGGCACCGGTCAGCCGCTTCAATTCGGCAAGCCCGCCGGCATGATCGAAATGGGTGTGGTTGATCAGCAGATATTTGACATCTGCCAGGCGAAATCCGGCGCGTCGGATGTTGTCGGCAATCAACGGCGCGCTTTCGGGCAGGCCTGCGTCGATGAGGATATGCCCCTTGGGACCCGTGATCAGAAACGCCGACAAGCCCCTGGTCCCGACATAATAGATATTGCCGATGATACAGAACGGCGCGAAAGGCTGGTTCCATTCGATCCGTTGTTGCGCATCCTGCGCTGGCGTCGCGGTTGCGGTCGCGGTCGCGGTCAGCATCAACATCAGCATCAACATCAGCGCGAACGGTCCTTGACCCCGTCTCTTGACCCGATCCATCAGCTTTCTCGTCTCGCAATTGCGATCACTGTCTTCCATGCAGCGGGGCATTGTGCAAGGCACTTGCCCCGATACGTCAATCCGTGGATCAAGGATTTTGTCCGCGCGCTAACCGAGCCAAACACCATGTCAACCAAGCCTCCACAGCCAACCAGACCAGAACGGGGTAGCCCGATGCAGACCGGCTTTCTGATTGCGCTGGTGCTTGTTGCGTCATTGGGTTTCGCGCGGGTCGTCGAGCCTTTTTTTGGGGCGATTGTGTGGGCCGTGGTTGTCTCGATCATGTTCACCCCGCTAAACAACAAGGTCACAGAGTTGTTGGGGGGACGCCGCAGCCTTGCCGCGCTGCTGACGCTGAACATCATTCTTGGCCTGGTCATCATTCCAGCCATCATCCTGATGGCTGTGTTACTGCAGCAGGCATCGGGCGTGTATGCGCAGTTCCAAAGCGGATCGATCAATTTCGACAAATGGTTCATAGCGATTAATGCGCGTCTGCCGTCCTGGGCGCATGATCAGCTGGTCAGGGCGGGCCTGACTGACCTTGCGGCTGTCCGCGCTCAGGTGAGCGCTGGGCTGGCGAGCAGCTTCCGCACGCTGGCGGCGCAAGCGTTCAGCATCGGCCAGGGCGCGCTCAGCTTTCTGGGAGCGCTGACTGTCATGCTCTATCTGACCTTCTTCATGCTGCGCGACGGCTATGTCATGGCGGCTCAGATCGAACGCGCCATACCGCTGCGGCATGATCATCGTCGTGCTGTGCTGAAAAGATTTACTGATGTCATCCGGGCGACCGTGAAAGGCAGCCTTGTCGTTGCGATCCTGCAGGGGCTTATCGGCGGAATAATCTTTTTCAGCCTTGGCATCGGCGGTGCCACCTTGTGGGGGGTGACGATGGGCCTGTTTTCGCTACTGCCCGCTATTGGCACGGGCATCGTCTGGGTGCCGGTGGCGATTTACTTGCTCGCGACCGGGGCGATCTGGCAGGGGGTGACGCTCGCGCTTTGCGGTTTTTTCATCATCAGCAGCGTCGATAATGTCGTCCGGCCGATCCTGGTTGGTCGCGAGACGCGCATGCCCGATTACATCGTGCTCATCTCCACCTTAGGCGGGTTGGCGTTATTTGGCTTTAACGGGCTGGTGGTCGGCCCGGTGATTGCAGCCGCATTCCTGGGTGCGTGGGAGATTTTTACGCAGACGCAGGAGGCCAACGCCGAGGCTGATGCTGATGCTGATGCTGATGCTGTGAACAGTGCCAATCTGTCATGATCTGTGGACTTTGCTGTCTGCTTGACTAAACCGAATGGCTTATGACCGTCCCAGAGAGCCTTATCCTTCGTCGTCCCGACGACTGGCATGTCCACTTGCGCGATGGCGCGATGCTGCGCGGGGTGGTTGACTATACCGCGCGCCAATTTGGTCGGGCGATTGTCATGCCCAATCTCGTCCCGCCAGTGACCACTGCTGCTGCTGCGGCTGCTTATCGCGACCGGATCATGGCAGCGCTCGCGCCCGGTGCCGTCTTCACGCCGCTGATGACCTGCTATCTCACCGACGACGCGGACCCCGACGAAATCGAGCGCGGCTTTGCGAGCGGTGCCTGGGCAGCGTGCAAGCTCTACCCGGCGCATGCGACGACCAACGCGCATCACGGCGTGACTGATATCAGGCACATCTATCCTGCACTTGAGCGGATGGAAAAGATCGGCATGCCGCTATTGCTGCACGGCGAGGTGACGGATCACGATATCGACATTTTTGATCGGGAAGCGGTTTTCATTGAACGCATCTTTACCAAAGTAATGGCCGATTTTCCGGGGCTGCGGGCGGTGTTTGAACATATTACGACAGCCGACGCGGTGGCCTTTGTTGAGGGGGCGGGGGACAATGTTGCAGCCACCATCACCGCGCATCATCTGCGAATCAATCGCAATGCGATGTTTGACGGCGGTATGCGCCCGCACGCCTATTGCCTGCCCGTCGCCAAGCGTGAGAATCACCGGCTTGAGCTGCGACGCGCGGCGACATCCGGCTCGCCAAAATTCTTCCTCGGCACTGATTCCGCTCCGCATCTTGTGGGTGAGAAGGAATCGGCTTGCGGCTGCGCGGGCATTTTCAGCGCTCCCTATGCCATCGAGAGTTACGCGCTGACCTTCGAAGAAGACAATGCGCTGGATCGGCTGGAGGGGTTTGCCTCGATCCACGGCCCGCAATTTTACCGCATGCCGCTGAACGAGACGCGCATCCGCCTCGAACGCGTACCTTTCCCCGTCATTGACCGCGTCGATACGCCTGAGGGGCCAGTGGTGCCTTTCCACGCCGCTGAAATATTGCCCTGGCGCTTTGCGGGCCGCGCCGACTGATCCAATCAACAACAGGTCTGCAGACGCTGACATCTGTGCCTGCCTGTGCCAAAGGGTGCGCAAAATCCGCCCCAGGAGAGCGTCATGCGCATCATCAATCATCATATCGTCGGCCATGACGGCAGCGGCGCGACCCGGTTCGGCGATGTGTTTGATCCCAATACCGGCCAGGTGCAGGCGCGGGTAACGCTCGGCGGGCAGGCGGAGCTAAATGTGGCGATTGCGGCTGCGCAAAAGGCGCAGCCCGGCTGGGCCGCCACCAACCCGCAACGGCGCGCGCGCGTCATGTTTGAATTCAAGCGGCTGGTTGAGGCGCATATCGATGAACTCGCGATGCTGCTTTCGTGCGAACATGGCAAGGTTGTCGCCGACGCGAAGGGTGATGTGCAGCGCGGGCTGGATGTGATCGAGTTTGCGTGTGGCGTGCCGCATCTTTTAAAGGGCGAATATACGCAAGGGGCTGGCCCCGGCATTGACGTGTATTCAATGCGGCTGCCGCTGGGGATTGGGGCGGGGATTACACCGTTCAACTTTCCGGCGATGATCCCGATGTGGATGTTCGGCGTCGCGGTTGCGTGCGGCAATGCCTTCATCCTGAAACCTTCCGAGCGCGATCCCTCGCTCCCGGTGCGGCTGGCCGAACTGATGGAGGAAGCGGGCGCGCCTGCGGGCATTTTGCAGGTCGTCCACGGTGATAAGGAGATGGTCGACGCAATCCTTGATCACCCGGCGATTGCAGCCGTCAGCTTTGTCGGATCTTCGGATATCGCGCATTATGTTTATCGACAGGGCGTGGCGGCGGGCAAACGCGTTCAGGCGATGGGGGGTGCCAAGAACCACGGGGTTATTATGCCCGATGCCGATCTTGATCAGGTCGTTGCCGAGCTTTCGGGCGCTGCGTTCGGTTCGGCAGGGGAGCGGTGCATGGCGTTGCCTGTCGTCGTGCCCGTGGGAGAGAAAACCGCAGACGCTCTGCGGGAACGCTTGCTGCCCGCCATCGCCAGGCTGCGCATTGGCGTCTCGACCGATAAGGACGCGGATTATGGCCCGGTTGTGAACGCCGCGCATCGTGCGCGGGTGGAGGGCTGGATCCAGACCGGCGTTGACGAAGGTGCAGAGCTGGTCGTCGATGGCCGCGGTTTCACGTTGCAGGGGCATGAGCAGGGCTTTTTCATTGGCCCCTCGTTGTTTGATCATGTGAAGCCGACGATGCAGAGCTATAAGGAAGAGATTTTCGGCCCCGTGCTGCAAATTGTCCGCGCGGCGGATTTTGAGGATGCGCTGGCGCTGGCGAGCGGCCACCAATATGGCAATGGCGTCGCGATCTTTACCCGAAATGGCCATGCCGCGCGTGAATTTGCCGCCAGGGTGAATGTCGGGATGGTCGGCATCAACGTGCCCATTCCGGTGCCGGTCGCCTACCACACGTTTGGCGGTTGGAAGCGCAGCGCGTTTGGCGACACCAACCAGCATGGTCCCGAAGGCGTGAAATTCTGGACCAAGATAAAAACAATCACCCAGCGCTGGCCCGACGGCGCGCCTGATGGTGGTAACGCCTTCATCATTCCGACAATGGGCTAAGCCATCGGAAGCTCAAGAATCGGCTAGCATTAGCGACCGCCCCTTGTGCGTGACAACGAAGCAATGCAGCATGTTGCAAAGTTTTCATGCGGGGTACGGCTTCTGAATGAGTACCGAGTGTGCGTTCGATGAAATTTGGGGGCGCAGCGCTGACAGGACAGCGCGCACCGAGCTAGCCGCGCTTGGCGAATGGCTCGCCGTGACGCCCAACCAGGAGCTTCATCGTCGCCAGCAATCGGCAGAGGCAACTTTTCGCCAGCTTGGGATTACCTTTGCCGTTTATGGTGACACCGATGCCGCTGAACGAATCATCCCGTTCGACATTGTGCCCCGGGTGTTTCTGGCAAACGAATGGTCGCGGTTATCCGAAGGGTTAGTCCAGCGGGTTGAGGCGATAAACGCGTTCCTCAACGACATTTATGGAGACCGCAAGATCCTCGCCGAAGGCGTGCTGCCGCCAGACCTTATTTTCGGCAACGCTCAGTTTCGCCCCGAAATCGCGGGCATGCGGCCGCCCCATGATGTCTGGGCGCATATTTGCGGGATTGATCTCGTCCGCACCGGGCCCGACGAGTTTTTCGTGCTTGAGGATAATGCCCGGACGCCATCCGGGGTTTCGTATATGCTCGAAAATCGCGAGGCGATGCTCCGGCTATGCCCGGAATTGTTCCGGGCCTTCCGCGTCGCTGCTGTGGATAGCTATCCAGACAAGCTGCTTGAGACGATGCGATCAGTCGCGCCCATTGGCTGCGGGGCAAACCCTGTCTGTGTTGTCCTGACGCCCGGCCACTTTAACTCCGCTTATTACGAGCACAGTTTTTTGGCGGATTCGATGGGGGTCGAACTGGTCGAGGCCGCCGACCTGGTGGTCGATGACGATATTGTCTGGATGCGGACGATTTCGGGACCTGTCCGGGTCGATGTTATCTACCGGCGGATCGATGATGATTATCTCGACCCGCTGGTGTTCCGGGCTGATTCGATGTTGGGGGTGCCGGGGCTGATCGCGGCCTATGCAGCGGGTAATGTCGCGATCATCAACGCGCCCGGCAACGGGATTGCCGATGACAAGGCGATCTACAGCTATATGCCCGAAATCGTCCGGTTCTATTCGGGCGGCGAGGCAAAGCTGCCCAATGTCGAAACCTGGCGCTGTCGTGAGCCACAGGCGCTGAAATATGTGCTCCACAACCTACCGGACCTCGTCGTCAAGCTCGTCGATGGGTCGGGCGGTTATGGTATGCTTGTCGGCCCGACCGCCACGACATTAGAGATTGAGACGTTTCGGGCAGCGCTTATCGCCGAGCCGCAGCGTTACATCGCCCAGCCGACACTGGCATTATCAACGGTGCCGACGCTGACCGCCGCCGGACTTGCGCCGCGCCATGTTGATTTCCGACCCTTTGTGCTCACCGGTTCCAAAGGGGTGCAGGTTGTCCCGGGCGGGCTGACGCGGGTCGCGCTCAAAGAAGGGTCGCTGGTCGTCAATTCGAGTCAGGGCGGCGGCACCAAGGACAGTATCGTGCTTACCGACAATGGCGGAGCGCCGACGCTGCAGAGCCAGAGCCAGAGCCAGAGCCAGAGCCAGCGCCAGAGCCAACAATGATGAACGGTCACCGCTTCATTGCCTGGTTGAAGCGAATGGGGGACCTTTGATGCTCTCACGCACGGCAGCTTCACTCTACTGGCTTGGCCGTTATGTCGAGCGTGCTGATTTTGTGGCGCGCCTGGTGGAGGCAACAATCCGGCTGGACGCACTGTCGGCGCGGCCGGCAGGCGAGGCCGCATGGGCGAGCGCGCTCGCGGTCAGCGAGACCGATGAGGCGTTCGCCGCCACGGGGCAGTCAGTTACCCAAGGCAATGTTGCACGGTTTCTCACACTCGAGACCAGCCATCCAGGCTCGATCATGCGATGCCTCGATTTCGCGCGAATGAACGCAAAGGCGGTGCGCACTGCGTTAACGCGTGAGGCATGGACCTCGATCAACCGTGCATGGCTCGTCTTTGGCAATCGGTTGAGCCCCGGTAGTACCACAGCGACACTGAATCTGGTCGAGGGGATCAAACTTGAAACACTGGGTTTTGAGGGCGCGATCAACCGGATGCTGCGCAACCAGGCCAATGCCTTTATCCGGCTCGGCCAGTTGATCGAGCGGGCCGACAATACCGCGCGGCTGCTCGACGTGAAGTATCATTTGCTGCTGCCGGAGGGAGAGGTCGTGGGCGGGGTTATTGATCGCGATCAGTGGACGACGATTCTGCAAACGGTGTCTGCGGTAACGGCTTACCGCTGGCTCTACAACGATGGACTTACCCCCGCCAATGTTATTGATTTGCTGTTGTGCCGTAGCGAGATGCCCCGGTCTCTGGCGGGAACGGTTGAGGAAACCGTCGAGATTTTGAGCCTGCTGGCGATGCGAACAGGCCTGCAGGGCGAAGCGGACCGGATGGCGCGATTGCGTCACACCAAGATGCAGAAGACGCGATCAAAAGACGTGATCGCATCTGGGCTGCATCAGTATTTGCAAGCTTTCAATACCGAAAATGGCGAGTTGAGCGGTGCCGTAGCCCGGCAGTTCCGTTTCCTCTGATGCGGCTGCTGATCGATCATCGCACGCGTTATCGGTTCAGCGCGCCACAGGCGCGACTGGTGCAGATGCTGCGGATGACACCGAGCGACACCAATGATCAAACCGTTGCCGCCTGGCGAATCGATATTGATTGCGATGCGCGGTTGAAATCTGCGCGCGATGGTTTTGGCAATCTCGTGACGATGTTGTACGCGCAAGGGCCATTAAGCGGGATTGAAATCGCTGTGCGTGGGGAGGTTTTGACCACACCTGCTAACGGCGTTGTGGACAGTGTGGCCGAGACTTTTCCGCCAGCGCTTTTTGTGCGGTCCACCGCGCTGACGATGGCAGACCAGGCGATGATTGATTTTGCGACTGGAGACGCGCCGTCTCTCAACCAATTTGATCAGCTCCAATCGCTCAACCGTGCGGTAAATGCCCGTTTTGAGATTTGTTCAGGTCGGCCAGTTGCTGGACGAACAGCAGCAGAGGCGTTTGTGCTGGAAAAAATTACAGCCCGCGATCTTGCGCACATCTTTGTCGCTACTGCCCGAATGATCGGCGCCCCGGCGCGATATGTGACGGGCTATCGTCTGCTCGCGGCCAGCGAAGCCATCGAACCGACGCTGCATGGCTGGGCTGAGGCATTTGCCACAGGGCTTGGTTGGGTCGCCTTTGATCCCAGCACGGGCCTGTGCGCGACCGAAGAATATGTCAGGGTAAGTATCGGGCTTGACGCCGCAAGCGCCGCACCGGTTGCCGGATCACGGCTGGGCGTCGGCGTTGAACAGCTGGATGTCGACGTCCGTGTCGAGCGGCTGACGACCGACAATTGATCAGCCAGATTGTCCTGCAACCTCAGGTGTACGACGAACGACCGGGTCCTTTTCGGCCATCAGATGCCAGCCATGCGGCCCCAACACTTCAATCGGGCGGTATCGGATTTTATAGGACATCCGCGCCGATCCTTTGACCCAATAGCCAAGATAGACATAGTCGAGGTCCATCTGCTGGACCCGCTGGATATGATCCATGATAATCATATTGCCCAAGCCCGGCCGCTCAATATGGCCTGCAACAAAAAAGCTGTAGATCATCGAAAGGCCATCGACCTGCTGATCTGTCAGGCATGCTCCGACCAAGCGACCCTTGCGGCCAAAGCTGGTGGGTTCGCGATATTCGATGACATAGGAATTGACAGGGCTTTGCTCGACCATGTCAGCATAATCGCGCTCATCCATATCGACCATGCCGCCGCCGGGATGGCGAACGGAAAGATAGCGACGGAGCAGATCAAATTGTTCCTGCGTCGCCCATGGTCTGCACGCCGTTACTTCCAGATCAGCGTGTCGGCGGATGACCTTTCGCTGGGTCGCATTGGGCGAGAATTGATTGGCCACCACGCGAACTGAAACGCAGGCCGAACAGCCTGCGCAACTGGGGCGATAGGCCACCGACTGGCTCCGGCGAAAACCAATACGACCGAGCGCATCGTTGAGTTCGGTTGCGTGCGGCCCGTTTAATTCGGTGAACACTTTGCGTTCCAGCCGCCCGGGAAGATAGGGGCAGGGCGCCGGGCTGGTCACGAAGAAGCGGGGAAAACGAAATGGAGCAGTCACCGCCGCAGGGCCCTTTCTCGGTCAACAACCGAATTCACAATAACGGCTTATGTAGGGTGCTGATCGTGATGAAAAGCGGCTTTACCATGAATGAAGGTTAACGCAGTCGCACGACCGTTCAAGCCGTTATTCGTGATACACACCGGAATTATGGCACACAAGTAAAGCACGGCAGAATGTTCATACGAGCGCGGCCGGACGCAGGCCCTCTGATGGCCGCCTTGCTTTGTCACGCCAGTTCAACAAGGCCTGCCTCATAGCCTGCTGCCCGGATCGCCGCTACCAGCCGATCAAGGTGCGCCCGGTCGCGGGTTTCGCATTCGATGTCGGTAATCAGCCCTTTGGCGGGTAGCGTCGTAAAGACGCGTTGGTGATAGACTTCAATGATGTTGACGCGTTCAACATCGAACACCCGCACAAGATTGAACAAGGCACCGGGTTGGTCCTGCAGCCGCACGCGCAGGCGGGCGAGCCGCCCTGACCGTGCCAGATCGCGCAGCAGGACATTGGCGAGCAGCCGCGTATCGATATTGCCACCACACAATACGATACCGACGGTTTTGCCAGCAAATCGTTCCGGATGTTGCAACAGCGCCGCGAGGCCAGCCGCCCCGGCCCCTTCCACCACGGTCTTCTCGATCTGGAGCAACAGGCTCACTGCCTTTTCGAGATTGCGCTCGTTGACCAATACGATGTCGTCTACCAGCGCCTCGACCATCTGGCTGGTAATGACGCCCGGTTCCTTTACCGCAATGCCCTCTGCCAAGGTGTCACCAGCGCACGGCATTTGCGTGCCGTTGATGCGGTTAAACATGCTGGGGAAGAGTTCCGCTTCAACGCCGATCACCTCGATCAAGTGGTCAGCCGCCCGTGCGACGATCGCCATGCCGGAGATCAACCCGCCACCACCGATCGGCGTTACAATGGTATTGATGGCGGGCACATCCTCCAGCATCTCGATCGCAACCGTCCCCTGGCCCGCGATAATCCGGACATCGTCAAACGGATGAACAAAGGTATAGCCGCGCTCAGCCTCAAGGTCACGGGCATGAGCATAGGCGGCATCAAAAGTCTCACCGTGGAGGATCACTGTCGCGCCATGCCCCTCAGTTTGGGTGACCTTCACCGTCGGCGTATTCGTTGGCATGACAATGGTTGCGGCAATGCCGAGCCGATGCGCGTGATACGCAAGCCCCTGCGCGTGATTGCCCGCCGAGGCTGCGATTACGCCAATCGTCTGCGGCCCTAATTGTAGCAAAGTGTTGAGCGCGCCGCGTTCCTTATAGGCCGCCGTAAATTGGAGATTTTCGAACTTGAGATAGACGGTTGCACCGGTCAGTTCCGACAGGGTCTTACTGATCAGGGTTGGTGTACGGACGATTGAGGGGGCGATGCGAGCATGGGCGGCGCAAATGTCATCAATGGAGACGGGCATCGCAATATGTTCGGGACGAGGATCAGTAGCCATGACTGCGGGACCTAGACTATCTGGCGCAGCGGGGGAACACGCCTTATGCGATCAATATGGCAAGTATCGCTTTTATCGGAACTGGCGTGATGGGGGCACCCATGGCGCGCCACCTTGCGGCTGCTGGACATCAACTCAGCATTTATAACCGGACTCGCGACAAGGCGGAGCTTTGGGTCGCGCGCAATGGCGGGTCTGTAGCCTCCAACCCGGCTGAGGCCGCGACGGGCAAGGATGCGGTCTTTGCCTGCGTCGGCAATGACGATGATTTGCTGGCTGTCACGCTCGGGACAGACGGTGCCTTTGCGGCGATGCGCGACGATGCGGTGTTTGTTGATCATACAACCGTCTCTGCCGATCTTGCCCGCCGTCTGGCATCGGCGCGTGCGCTGGTGGTTGATGCGCCAGTTTCAGGCGGGCAGGCAGGCGCGGAAAATGGCAAGCTCGCAATCATGTGCGGTGGCTCGCCACCGGCGATGGCAGCAGCTGAGCCACTGATGGCGGCCTATGCGTTGCGCATTGTCCATGTCGGTGGACCAGGGGCAGGGCAGCAGACCAAAATGGTGAACCAGATCGCGATCACAGGCGTATTGCAGGGGCTGAGCGAGGCATTGCGTTTTGCGCAGGCGAGCGAGCTTGATCTCGCCAAGGTGTTTGACGCGATTTCAGGCGGCGCGGCGCAAAGCTGGCAGATGGTCAATCGCTGGGAAACGATGACGAAGGACCAGTTTGACTTCGGATTCGCGATCGACTGGATGCGCAAAGACTTGGGGCTTGCGCTCGATGAGGCACGCAAGAACGGGGCTACGTTGCCTGTGACGGCAATGGTAGATCAATTCTATGCCGAGGTTCAAAAAATGGGGGGTGCCCGTCAGGACACCAGCGCCCTTTTGAGGAGAATACCAAAATGATCCGGCGATTGTTGGTCACGGCTGCCGCGCTGTTGCTGGCGGGACCCGCCTCGGCAGATTCACTGATCGACAATGTCGATGGCATGACGCTTGATGCCGGTGGCCGGGTGCTGCGCTTTACCGGGCTGGTGATGACCCCGGCGGGGCGCGTCGTGCGCTTGCTCAAACAAGGCGAGAAGCGCCCCGACCGGCCCGATTGGCGGGCCGACATGAAGGGCCGGGTCATGGTACCGGGCTTTGTCGATGCACATGGCCATGTCATGGAACTTGGCTTTCGCGCACTTGAGCTCGATCTTTCAGATACCAAATCGCTCGACGAAGCCAGAGCGAAGATAACCGCCTATGTTGCTGCCAACCCCGAACGCAAATGGATTTTGGGTGGCGGTTGGAACCAGGAAAAATGGGGACTTGGACGTTTTCCCACTGCCGCTGACCTCGATGCAATCGTGGCCGATCGTCCCGTTTGGCTCGCGCGCGCGGATGGCCATGCCAGCTGGGCCAACAGCGCGGCGATGGTGGCGGCCGGGGTTTCCACCAAAAGCGTTTCGCCGGTTGGTGGTCGGATTGAAAAGATCGGCATCACTCCGTCGGGTGTGTTCGTCGATTCAGCGCAGGAACTGGTCGGCAAGGCGGTCCCCAAGCCGCTGCCGAAAGACCTGGCGGCCGCGTTCCTGAAGGCGCAGGCGATCCTGCTCGGCTTTGGCATCACGGCGACTGCCGACATGGGGACGACGCTTGATGACTGGATGACCTTTCGTCGCGCAGGCGATGTGGGTTCGCTTCAAATACGGATTATGAGCTACGGCGCGGGCCTTGATGATACGATCCGGATCGGCGGGGTTGGGCCGACCCCCTGGCTTTACGGTGACAAGTTGAAGCTCAACGGCGTCAAGATTTACACCGACGGCGCGCTCGGCTCGCGTGGCGCTTGGCTCAAGGCATCCTATGCCGATGCGCCCGGCCAGGTTGGCGCTGCATTCCTCGCCGATGATGTCATCCGCAACCGGATGAGCCGCGCGGCAATGGATGGCTATCAGGTCGCGGTTCACGCAATTGGTGACAAGGCCAACGCGCAGGTGCTTGACGCGATTGAGGAATTATCCGTCACATATGAAGGCGACCGTCGCTGGCGG
>JBBQAU010000022.1:0-18120 GCA_038316685.1 Sphingomonadales bacterium | reverse complement strand
CCCCAGCTCAAGCCCGCGCATCATGTCGCCAGCGGTCGCGATGCCCGGCAAAAATGGCACCCCGCTCTCAACGATCGGTTCTGCGAGCCTTGCAGTCAATCCTGGGGAGACGATGAAGTCGGCGCCCGCATCCATCGCCTGTTCAAACTGTTGAGCAGTGAGCACGGTTCCTGCGCCCACAATTGCGCCGGGCACCTGCTTCATTTCAGCAATGGCCTCAAGCGCTGCCGGTGTGCGCAGCGTTACTTCCAACACCCGCAGCCCACCTGCGACCAGCGCCTGGGCCAGCGGTAGCGCGGTTGCGATATCGTCGATCACAATTACCGGGATAACCGGGCTTGTCCGCATGATGGCATCAATTGTCACTGGCTGAACCTTTGCGCAAAGGCGGCTGCGGCACCGTATAGGCCGGGTTGAGGATAGGTGATGAGCTTTATCGGGATTGCTTCCATCACTGACCGGAAACGGCCCTTGGCGGCAAATCGCTGGGCAAAGCCCGACCGTGAGAGATGATCCTTCAGCCTGAGGCCAAGCCCGCCCGCAATGACGACGCCCTTGGCACCCTGCGCGAGCGCCAGGTCACCTGCCACGGCCCCAAGGCAAAGCGAGAAGCGGTCAAGCGCTGCCACGGCAAGGCTGTCACTACTGTCTAAGGCCGCCGCCCAAATCGCTTTGTCGTCAAGCCTTGGCACCGAGCTCCCCGCAATGACTGCGAGCATGTCGTAAATGCTGGCGATCCCCGGCCCGGAGACGATGCGTTCGATTGAAACGCGTTGAAACCGCTTGCGCTGGTCCTGAAGCAACCTGTCCTCAAACGCGTCGAGCGGGGCAAAGTCGATATGCCCACCCTCTGTTTCGATGACATGATAGCTGCTTGTTGCGCGCAAAATCTGCGCGACGCCCAGTCCGGTGCCGGGGCCGCACACCGTGATGACGCCCGAGTCCGACAGTGGGCAATCAGGTCCGGCGAGGTGGATGAAATCTGTGTCGGGAAGCTGGGCGACGGCATGGCCAACTGCACCGAAATCATTGACCAAAATGTGTTGATCCAGCCCCAAGCGCAGCGCGAGATTTGACGGATCGACGATCCACGAATTGTTGGTCAGTTTGATGATGCCGCTGCCTATCGGTGAGGCGATGGCGATGGCCGCTGCGCGCGGCAGCGGTCGGTCGATCAGATCCCCAAAGGCCTCCCACGCAGTCTGCAAACTGGCATGGTCTGCCGTCCTTAATGTGACTGGTTCACCCAACCCGGTGACGCGGCCCGATTCAACCGTCGCGAGCGCAAAGCGGGCATGCGTGCCTCCGATATCTGCTGCGACCAGTTCCACCGATCAGGCCCGTTGCGTTGTCGCGTCAGACCCTGTGATGATGCAATTCATCAGGCTTCCATCGCCGCCAGCATCGCAGATGCGCCCTTTTCGGCCTCGTCTGCCCCTTGCCGAAACAGCGTGAACAGCTCCCTGCCAGTTCCCCTCGCTGGCGGTGGCGGGGGCGCGGCGGTTCTTGCGGCCCATTCTGCTTCATCAACCAGCGCGGACAATATGCCCGATTCGGCGCAGACCCGAATCATGTCGCCGTCCCTGACTTTGCTCAACGGCCCATCCCCAAGCGCTTCGGGGGTAAGATGGATGGCGCTTGGCACTTTGCCACTCGCCCCAGACATGCGTCCGTCTGTGACAAGCGCCACCCGGAACCCGCGATTTTGGAGGACACCGAGCGGTGGGGTGAGCTTGTGAAGTTCAGGCATGCCGTTCGCACGTGGCCCCTGAAAACGAACCACGACAACCACATCGCGGTCAAGCTCACCCGCCTTGAATGCCGTCAACACGGCTGCCTGATCCTCAAAAACGCGCGCCGGTGCCTCAATCGTCCAGCGATCCCGCTCTACAGCACTGACCTTGATACAGGCGCGGCCGAGATTGCCCGCCAAGATGCGAAATCCCCCTTCAGCCGAAAACGGCGCGCTGACGGGTCGAACGATCGTGTCGTCCTTGGTCGCGCCAGGATCGCGCCAAACCAATGCCTCGTCCTCAAGCGCTGGCTTTGCCGCATAAGCGGTCAGATCGTCACCCCCCACCGTCATCAGATCACGGTGGAGCAGCCCGGCATCAAGCAACTCGCGGATTACAAAGCCCATGCCGCCTGCATCTTCAAAGCCGTTCACGTCCGCCGATCCGTTGGGATATATCCGCGAAATCAAGGGCACCGCTCGCGAAAGTTGATCGAAATCGTCCCAATTTATGATGATCCCCGCAGCCCGGGCGATGGCAGGTAAATGAATCAGATGGTTGGTCGAGCCCCCCGTCGCCAGCAGCCCGATGGCTGCATTGACGATTGCCTTTTCGTCAACACACTGCCCGAGCGGGCGATAATTATTCCCCGCGCTGCCAATCACAGGAAGGCGGTGCATCGCCGCACGGGTCAGTTCCTGACGCAGCTTGGTGCCGGGATTGACGAAGGCGGCACCGGGGATGTGCAGCCCCATTATCTCCATCATCATCTGATTGGAATTGGCGGTACCATAAAAAGTGCAGGTGCCCTTGGAATGATAGGCTGCGATCTCGGCCTCAAGCAATTCTTCGCGGCTCGCTTTTCCCTCCGCGTGACGTTCGCGGACAAGCGCCTTTTCCTTGTTGGGCAGCCCTGACCGCATCGGCCCGCCGGGGATGAAAATCATCGGCAAATGGCCAAAACGCAGCGCGCCGATCAACAAGCCTGGGACGATCTTGTCGCAAATGCCAAGCAACACTGCGCCCTCGAACATCCCGTGGCTGAGCGCGACCGCCGCCGACAGCGCGATCGTATCGCGGCTGAACAGCGATAGCTCCATGCCCGGAAATCCTTGCGTCACGCCGTCGCACATTGCGGGAACACCGCCCGCGACCTGGGCAGTAGCACCCGCCTCACGCGCCCAGATTTTCAGCTGTTCCGGGTAGCGGTAATAGGTCGCATGCGCAGAGAGCATGTCATTATAAGCGGTGACAATCCCGATGTTCATGGCCCGACCGGCCTTGATCGTTTCACGGTCTTCTTCGGTTCCGGCAAAACCGTGTGCAAGGTTTGCACACCCCAGGATCGGCCGATCAACACCGTCATCGCGCTCACGCGTGATCAGCGCAAGATAGGTATCACGCGTCGGGCGCGAACGGGTGACTATCCCGTCAGTGACGGCGGCGATTGTGGGATGAAGGCTCATTCAGACACTCCAGTGAATATCCACGGGCAGTTCGACATCGGCCAACACCCGCCCGATTGGATAGGGTGACAATGGCCCCTGTTCGATAGCACGCTCAATAATATCGCGTTTTACCTGGCCCGTCACGGCGATTAACAAAGCTCTGGCCGAAATAATCGCCTCCCGGGTCAGCGTGACACGTGCGACGGGGGCTTCATCGGGCAGGTCTGCGGGCATGACGCCAATCGCGCGGCGTTCGCGCGGGCCAGCGACGGCTTCCTCAAAATCGGGGCCGGGGAAGATTGATGCGGTGTGGCCATCGCTGCCAACGCCCAGCACACACAGATCGAGCGGCCAATGGACATCTTGCAACCGCGCATCGGCGGCGCGCCCGGCGGCCTTGTAATCTGCGGCTGCCTCGCTTGTGATCGGCAAAACCCGTACGCCCTTCGGCAGGAAAATCTTGGCGATGGCGGTGATGTTGGACAAAGGATCGCCCATCGGCACCAGCCGATCGTCCGTCGGCAGGATCGTTACCCGCTTCCAGTCGAGCTTTGCCCTGGCGAGCTTTTCGTAAATTGGCAGCGGGGTGGTGCCACCGGGGAGCGCGATAACCGCCTGGCCGCGGGCGTCCAGCGCACTTTCAATGATAAACCCGGCATCCCCCGCCACGGCCTCTGCCATCTCGTCGGCGCTATCATAGTCCCACCATTCAATCTCAGTCATAATTGCTCCCGCTTTGTCATTATTCATCATGCCAGGTGACGCCATCGCGTTCGGTTAGCGCAACAGCGGCTGATGGCCCCCAGCTGCCCGCCGTATAGAGCTTTGGCTTGTTGTCTTCGCCCCAGCCCGCGCGAATCGCATCGATCCATTGCCACTGCGCCTCCACCTCGTCGCGCCGGACAAACAGTGTTGGATCGCCCTCGATCAGGTCAAGCAACAACCGCTCATAGGCGATCCGTCGACGCGTTCCCGCAAATTCGGTGTCGAGACTGAGATCGAGCGGCGCTTCACGTAAACGAATGCCGTCGCGATCAAGACCAGGCACCTTGGCCATCATCAGCAACCGGACATATTCCTGGGGTTGTAAGCGGATGATCAATGTATTGGGCTGCAACGTGCCCCCGCGTTCGGCAAATATTGAGTGCGGCACGGGTTGGAACTCAATCACGATTTCGGAATGGCGCGCGGGCAGGCGTTTTCCGGTCCGCAGATAAAAGGGTACGCCCTGCCAGCGCCAATTATCGACATGCGCTTTGATTGCGACAAAGGTTTCGGTGGCTGAGGGTTGGTCAAGCTCATCTGCGTAGCCGCGCACGATCTCGCCATTGACCGCCCCTGCGGTGTATTGCCCTGTGACGGTCAGCCCCGTCTGCGCGCCCGTAATCGGGCGCAGCGATCGCAGCACCTTGACCTTTTCATCACGAATTGCGGTGCCGTCGAACCGCGCGGGTGGCTCCATCGCAATCAAGGCGAGCAACTGAAGCATATGGTTTTGAACCATGTCGCGCAGCGCCCCGGTTGGGTCATAAAATCCGGCGCGGCCCTCCAGCCCGACCGTCTCGGCAACAGTGATCTGGACGTGGTTGATCCCGCGCGCGTTCCAGATCGGCTCGAACAGGGCGTTACCGAACCGCAGCGCCAGGATGTTCTGCACCGTCTCCTTGCCGAGATAATGATCGATGCGAAAGGTGCGCTCCTCGGGGAACACCGCCGCGACCGCGTCGTTGATCGCCCGGCTCGAAGCGAGATCATGGCCAAGCGGTTTCTCCAGCCCGATCCGAACCTTTGGGCCAGCAAGGCCTGCCGAGGAGAGCCCGGAGATGGTTGCGCTGAACAGCGAGGGGGCGGTGGACAGAAAGATTGCCATTCCACCCGATGTGTCGCCAATTTTGCTGGCAAGCGCTGCAAAACCGTCCTGGTTTGATGCGTCGAGTGGTTGATAGCCGATCCGCGACAGAAAGCCGCTGATCGCTGTTTCATCCTTCCGGTCATTAGGCAGGAATTTTTCCAGCGCTTGTGCTGCAAAGGTTCGATAACTCGCGTCATCATGCGGCGACCGGGCGGTCCCAATAATCGTCAGTCCCGAAGGCAATAGCCCGTCAGCATGCAGCCCAAACAGCGAAGGTATCAGCATGCGCTGGGCGAGATCACCCGTTGCGCCAAATAGCAGCAGCTTGGCGACCGGATCAGGGATCGTCATCTCCGCGACCTCACAAAACGAGGCCACATAGGGGATCGAACCCGGCCATGATGTTCAGATTTTGGACAGCGGCACCGCTTGCGCCCTTGCCGAGATTGTCGAGCGTGGCGATCAGCCGTGCCTGGCCGTCTGCCGGGTCGCCAAAAACGCGCAAGGTCAGCCGGTCAGTGCCTGCATCGGCTTCAATCATGATGACCGATGCGTCGGTTTCCGTCTCGACATGAACGAGCGGACTGTCCCGATACGCTTCCTGCAACGTCTCCCGACACGCGCTCAGGCTGGGGCGGCGCGGCAGGGCGCTCAGCGGCAATGGCACTTCGACGATCATCCCACGATACACGTTTGCAACCGCTGGAGCGAAGATGGGGGGCAGGGCAAGCCGGCCATGCTTTTGCATTTCGGCAACATGCTTGTGCGCCAGATTCAGTGCATACGCCCGGTAGGCGGTGGCGCTGCTGCCACTTTGAAATTCAGCGATCATTGTCTTGCCACCGCCTGAATACCCGGAAACGGCACTGACGCTGATGGGCCAGTCATGCGGAATAATACCCGCCCGGATCAGTGGCCGGACGAGCCCCAGAAACCCCGTTGGGTAACACCCTGGATTACTCACGCGGCTGCTTTCGGCAATCCGGGCCGCCGAATCCGGTTCAAGCTCGGGCAAGCCATAGCACCACCCGTCGGCAACTCTGTGCGCGGTCGAGGCATCGATCACCCGGGTTCGATCATTCTCGATCAGCGTGATCGCCTCACGCGCCGCATCATCGGGCAGGCACAAAATTGCCAAGTCTGCATCGTTCAATGCTTGACGGCGCGCGGTGACATCCTTGCGCTGATCGTTATCAAGCGTGATCAGGCTGATGTCCGTGCGGTCCGCCAACCGATCGGCAATCTCAATCCCGGTGGTGCCTGCTGCCCCATCAATGAAGACAGCAAACGCCATCTAACTGTCCTTTGAATTGATCGGCGCTCGATCAAGAGCGTCACGTGCCACATAGCCAACCAGCGCGTGTCTTGGCGAGGTTCCCCATGCCAGCCCATTGGCAAAGTCGAGTGCTTCAAATACGTCACCGCTAGCAAGATTGGCAACAACAGCCGGATTGGCTTTGGCGTCTGCGAGCAGCGGCGTTTCTCGATTGAGGATCATCGTCATTGGCGCAGCATAATGCGGCGCAAAGACCAGCGTTGCGAGCCTGATATCGGCCAGATCACCCCTGACCGCGCAGACGCGCGGATCAATTTTGAGCGACGGGCCGCGCAGGTTGAAGCTTTTCATGCGGATGCCCGCATGATCGGGTGTGTTTGCAGGTGCCGGAGGTTTAAGCGGACGCTTCAAAAAATCTTATCCCTTTGCCGGCTGGCGGGCCAAACCCGTCGTCACGGTTTGCAGCGCGTTGTTGACGCGGCAGATAGCCGAGCCTGCCAAGCCTATTCAAGGCACGAGTAACATTTGCGCGAATTCGTCTTCCTGGTTGGTCCCATGGTGCGTTGCCAAAAGGCGCGATCTGGCGGCTCTGTACATGGTCCGATCCTCCAGCACTAGTTTGCTGCAAAGGTTGATCGTCGGGCTAAGGTCCCCTATGTGCCCGCCTTCGCAATTTATCGGAAAAAACCCGGCTCATGTTTACCTTTCTGCTCGTCGTTCACGCCATCGTCGCCGCTTCCTTGGTCGGCGTGATTTTGATGCAGCGCTCCGAAGGTGGCGGGTTGGGCATGGGTGGCAGCCCGGCGGGCCTGATGTCAGCACGCGGCGCAACTGATTTTCTGACGCGCTCGACCTCAATTCTGGCGGCGTTGTTCATCGGGTTGAGCATCCTGCTCGCCTTTCTTGCAGCGATGCGCCACTCGCAAGGCATCGATCCTTCGCTGGCGCGCCAGGTCCCCGCACCAACGACAGTACCGGGACCCGCTCAGGCACCTGGTGCGCCATCGGCGGCGGCGGTTGCCGCTGCGGCGATTGAGGGCAATGTCGTCGCCCCTGTAAGCAACAGCGCGGTGCCGCTCGAACGGTGATCGCAGGAACGCCCGCCCTCAATTCAGGAAATATTCCTCACTGAATTTGAGTCGCGCGCTTGTCGGCACCCCTATTTCGCCGCTAGGCGTCTTCTCCCATGGCGCGGTTTATTTTCATCACCGGCGGCGTGGTCTCCTCGCTGGGCAAAGGACTCATGGCGGCAAGCCTTGCAGCGTTGCTGCAGGCGCGCGGTTATTCGGTGCGTATTCGCAAATTCGATCCTTATCTGAACGTCGATCCCGGTACGATGTCGCCGTATCAGCACGGCGAAGTCTATGTGACCGATGACGGCGCGGAAACCGACCTCGATCTGGGCCATTACGAACGCTTTACCGGTGTGCCTGGCCGCCAATCGGATAATGTGACGTCGGGTCGCATCTATCAGCAGATCATCCAGCGTGAGCGGCGCGGTGATTATCTGGGCGCAACGGTGCAGGTAATCCCGCACGTTACCGATGCGATCAAGGCATTCGCGCTTGATCTGACCGACGACGTCGATTTCGTGTTGTGCGAGATTGGCGGGACGGTGGGTGATATCGAATCACTGCCCTTTATCGAGGCGATACGGCAGCTGCGTAACGATTTGGGGCGCGGCCAGTCGGTGAGCATCCATGTCACGCTTGTGCCCTACATCGCCGCTGCCGGTGAGCTAAAGACCAAGCCGACCCAGCATTCAGTGCGTGAACTTGCAGCCCTTGGTGTGCAGCCCGATGTGCTGGTTTGCCGCTGCGAACACCCGCTGCCCGACAGTGACCGCGCCAAGATTGCGCTGTTCTGCAGCGTCCGCAAAGAAGCAGTGATCCCGGCGCTTGATGCAGCCAGCATCTATGCCGTGCCGATGCAATATCATGCCGAGGGGCTTGATTCCGAGGTATTGCGTGCTTTTGGCATTGAACCCGAGGGTGAGCCTGATCTGTCGCGCTGGATAGACATTGTTGACCGCTTGACCAATCCCGAAGGAGAAGTGACCGTTGGCGTGGTCGGCAAATATGTTGGGCTGCAGGATGCTTATAAGTCTTTGAACGAGGCGCTGGTGCACGGTGGCATCGCCAACCGCGTAAAGGTCAACATACAGTGGATAGATGCCGAGCTGTTCGAGCAGTCCGAAAGCGATGTCGCCGCGACGCTAGAACCGATGCATGCGATTCTGGTGCCTGGTGCTTTTGGCGAGCGCGGCGCTGAGGGCAAGATCGCCAGCGTGCGGTTCGCGCGGGAACGTGACATTCCTTATTTCGGCATTTGTTTCGGCATGCAGATGGCCTGCGTGGAGGGCGCGCGCGGCCTGGCCGGGATCGCGGACGCAAGCTCGACCGAATTCGGCCCGACACCCGAGCCTGTCGTCGGGCTGATCAGCGAATGGATGAGCGCCGACGGGCTTCAAAAACGCGAAGCGGGCGGTGATCTCGGCGGCACGATGCGGCTCGGGGCGTATCCGGCCCGGCTTGATGGCAACAGCGTCGTCGCCTCAGTTTACGGCGCAACCGACATTAGCGAGCGCCACCGCCACCGTTATGAGGTCAACACGGGTTACCGTGAGACGCTTGAAAAGGGCGGGCTGGTCTTTTCAGGCATGTCGCCCGACGGGACGCTGCCGGAAATCGTCGAGCGGCCCGATCATCCGTGGTTTGTCGGGGTGCAGTTCCACCCCGAGCTCAAGAGCAAACCGTTCGACCCGCACCCGTTGTTCGCCAGCTTCATCGAGGCGGCGGTAAAACAAAGCCGGTTGGTTTGAAGCATGCCGTTGTGCTGCAGAAATGACCCCACTTGAATGACCCCGTTCGAACGCAGCGAGCCTTGGTATCAGGTGATGTCATCCCGCTCCAGGACGCCAAAGGGGCCGCCCAGACTGTCGTCCAGACGGCCCCGTTAACTGCCACTGATCGCGACGATTACGCCGCCGCTGCCTCGCCCTTGACTGCAACGGCCGCAAGCGGAGCGCCCGTCTTGATTGCGATTGTCTTGGGCTTCATCGCTTCTGGCACTTCTCGCACCAGATCGATTGTCAAAAGTCCGTCGTTCAGCCGAGCATCTTCGACGCGGACGAAATCGGCCAGCTCGAAGCGACGCTCAAAGCTGCGGTTGGCGATGCCAAGGTGGAGGTAGGCGCCGGCATTGGCGGCCTGATCATCCTTCTTGCCCTTTACCAGCAACAGATTTTGCTGCGCCACGATCTCAACCTCGTCACGCGCAAAGCCCGCGATGGCGAGCGTGATGCGATAATGGTCGTCCGCCAGCCGTTCGAGATTGAAGGGCGGATAATTATCCGGGTTCGCTTGCCGGGCGCTTGCCTCAAGCATGTCGAACAAACGGTCAAAGCCGATTGCTGAGCGGCGATAGGGGGTCAAATCAAACTGTCTCATTGTGAAAATCCTCTGGTGAGCGATTATGGCTTCATGTGCCCGCAAACGCGCGACACGGTTCTTGTGGAGCGGCCCAAGCGGCACCGGTCCAATCCGAATCTGGTGATGATCGCGTTGCCTTCAAGGGGGGAGGAGGGCGATGGCCCCTGAAATGCCAAACGCCCGAGCCGTTTCCAGCTCGGGCGCCTGCGTGACGATTGCTCGTCAGCCCCCTTCTGTGTCCACCCCGGTGCGCTTGCCAGCCCCCTGACGGCGCGCAACCGAGATTCTCCCTGAACCATGGCCATTGCCCGAGTTTCAGTCCGTTATTGCTAGGTAAAGGATGCGCACCTGTCATCGGCAAATGCGGCAAAGCGACATGCGACGGGCCGTATTTGTCCCGTTGTGTGACGGATAGGCAACAAAAAGGGGAGTGTTGCCAGCATCGGGGCCGCGCCCTAGAGCAACTTGCCCACTCCCGGGCGGGCCTCGGAAGTTTTATCATGCTCCTTTCGCGGTATGAACGGATGATTGCGCGCCGTTATCTTCTGCCCGGTCGGGGGGAAGGCTTTATCTTATTGGTCGCGGGCATCAGCCTTGCTGCTGTCATGCTGGGCGTGGCAGCGCTTGTTATCGTGATGAGCGTGATGAACGGCTTTCGCGCCGAGCTCTTCGACAAGTCGGTCGGGTTGAACGGTCATGCAGTCATTCAGGGATATGGCGGCCAATTGCCCGATTGGCGGGAGATTTTGGCGGAGGCGCGAAAGACCCCGGGGATTACATCTGCGACGCCGCTGATCGAGCAGCCGCTGATGTCGAGCTTTAACGGTCGGGTGGAGGCAGTTTTGATCCGGGGCATGCAGGTGCCCGATATTCGCAGCAATGCGATAATCAAGGACAAGGTGCTCGGCGGATCGTTGATGAACCTGACGCCGGGCAGTGGCCGTGTTGGCATCGGGTCGCGGCTGGCCGAAGCGTTGGGCGCTCAAGTTGGCAGCCAGATTTCGCTGATCAGCCCGCAAGGCCAGACGACGCCGTTCGGCACGGTGCCGCGGATCGTTTCCTATACAGTCGGGGCGATCTTTGAAATTGGCATCTATGATTATGACAAAATCTTTGTGTTGATGCCGATGGAGGATGCGCAGTCGCTGCTTTTGTTGGGCGACTTAGTCGGGTCAGTTGAAGTGACGACCGTCGATGCTGATCGTGTCGCCGCGATCATTGCGCCGCTCGCTGCAAAGGTTGGCAACCGGGCGGTGATCTCAGACTGGCGGCAGATGAATTCGCAATTGTACGAGGCGCTTCAGGTTGAACGGATCGCGATGTTTACGATCCTGTCGATCATCATTCTGGTTGCGGTGTTCAATATCTTGTCGTCGCTGATCATGCTGGTGCGCGCCAAGACGCGCGACATTGCGATCCTGCGGACCATGGGCGCGTCGCGCGTGGGTCTTATCCGCATCTTCATGGTGGTCGGCACGACGATTGGAACGCTTGGGACGATCGCGGGGCTGTTACTGGGATTTATCTTTCTCTTTTATCGCCAGTCGGTGGTCAATTTTATCCAGCTGGTGACGGGGCAAAATCTGTGGGACCCATCGATCCGCTTTCTGACAGAATTGCCTTCGAAACCGAACCCGGTTGAAATCATCGCCATCGCGATCATGGCGCTGGTGTTTAGCTTCCTCGCTACGCTTTACCCCGCGTTCAAGGCGGCCAATACTGATCCGGTTCAGGTGTTGCGTTATGAGTGAGCCAGTGCTCGCGGTCGCTGGGCTGACGCGCAGCTTCACCCAGGGCGATGTGACGATTGACGTGCTGCGCGGTGTTGATCTGATCATCGCACCGGGCGAAATCGTCGGCTTGCTTGGGCCTTCTGGTTCGGGCAAATCGACCTTGCTCCAGGCGATCGGTTTGCTCGAAGGCGGCTTTGGCGGGTCGATCATGATTGCGGGACGCGAAGCGGCGCAGCTTGACAGCAAGGGCCGCACAGCAGTCAGGCGGGATTTTCTGGGCTTTGTTTATCAGTTCCACCATCTGCTGCCTGATTTCAACGCGACCGAAAATGTCGTCCTCCCGCAGCTGATCAAGAACAAAATTCGGGCCGAGGCGGATGCCCGCGCCGCCGCCTTGCTAACGACGCTTGGCCTTGGCGAGCGCTTGACGCACCGCCCAAGCCAATTGTCGGGCGGCGAGCAGCAGCGTGTGGCGGTCGCGCGGGCGCTTGCCAATCAGCCCGCGCTGGTGCTGGCAGATGAGCCGACCGGCAACCTGGATGAGGCAACCGCCGATATCGTGCTCGCAGAATTGCTCCGGCTGGTGCGCGGGGAAGGTTCCTCGGCACTGATCGCCACGCATAATGAACGGCTTGCGGCCAAGCTCGACCGGGTCGTGAGGTTGCACGAGGGGCGGCTGGTGTGACCACATGGACTGACCAGCCTACGCTCACCGGGCAGCACGTCAAACTGCGCCCGCTGGCGGCTGACGATCGCGATGCGCTTGTCGCGGCGGCGGCCGATGGTGACCTGACCCGGTTGTTCTTCAGCAGCATTATCCGGCTCGCTGATCCTGACGCCTTTGTTGCCAGCGCGCTTGCCGATCGTGATGCCGGGCGCGCAATGCCCTACGTCGTCGAAACGCCAACCGGGCAGGTGGTCGGCATGACATGCTATATGCGGATGAACGCCGCGCATCGCCGATTGGAGATTGGTGGCACCTTCTATGCGCAATCGGCGCAGCGGACGGGCATCAATACCGAGGCAAAGCTGATGCTCCTCACGCATGCGTTTGAGGTGATGGGTTGCAATGTCGTTGAAATCAGGACGGACTGGTTGAACAAGCGTTCCCAAACCGCGATTGAACGGCTCGGGGCCAAGCGCGACGGCGTCTTGCGCAGCCATCAGATTATGAGCGACGGACGGGTGCGTGATATCGTCGTGTATTCGATCATCGCGAGCGAATGGGCGGGCGTGCGGCAAAATATCCGCTACTTACTGGCGCGCTAAAAGGAGATTTCAGATGAGCAGCATCACCGAAATGCAAGTGCGCGGCGCAGACGGCCAGCCGGTCGATCTGTCGGCCTATGTCGGTCGCGTCCTGCTGATCGTGAATACCGCCAGCAAATGTGGCTTCACGCCGCAATATAAGGGGCTGGAGGAACTCCACCGCAAATTCGCCGATCGCGGGTTTGAGGTGCTGGGCTTCCCCTGCAATCAGTTTGGCGCGCAGGAACCCGGTGATGCAGCGGAGATCGCTGAATTTTGCACGGTCAATTATGACGTCACCTTCCCCATGTTTGCCAAGATTGACGTCAATGGCTCTGCGGCGTCGCCCCTCTTCGAGCAGCTGAAAAAGAACGCGCCAGGCTTAATGGGGACGCGCACGATCAAGTGGAATTTCACCAAATTCCTTGTCGGTCGGGATGGCAAGACGATCCGGCGCTACGGCCCGCAAACAACGCCTGGCATGATCGAAAGCGACATTGCAGCCATTTTGTAACACTTCCCGAATCGGATCGCGCCGCGCATAGTCGTGGGATGGCGCATTCCGGTTTTGTCCCCCTTCGCATCTTTTCCAGTTTTACGATGCTTGATGGTGCCATCGAGCCACAGGCGATTGCGAAGCGCGCGCAGGAGCTTGGCTTTCCCGCCGCCGCGCTGACTGATCGTAACGGGCTGTATGCGGCGATGCCGTTTGCCGATGCCGCCTTTGCCGCGGGCGTCCAGCCGATCATTGGCGCGATGCTGGGGGTCGCCCGGCCCGACCTGCCAGAGGGTGTGGCAACTGTGCTCGATTGGATCGCGCTTTATGCCAAGGATGAAATTGGTTACGCCAATCTGTGCACGCTTGTCTCACAAGCGCATCTGGAACGACCCCTGGAACTTGCCCCGCATGTATCCTTTGCGGCGTTGGCGGGGCGGACTGACGGGCTGATTGCGCTGACGACGGGTCGCGAAGGTGCGCTTGCGCGGTTGTTTGCTGAGGATCAGCCCGATCAGGCGCGCAGCTATGCCGATCATCTTCAAGCGCTGTTTCCCGACCGGCTGTATATCGAATTGACGCGGCGGCTTGATGAGATTGAGGGCAAGGCTGAACCCTTTCTGCTTGATCTCGCTTATGATCGCGAATTGCCGATTGTGGCCACCAACCCGTGCTGCTTTGCGCAGCAGGACTTTGGCGAGGCGCACGACGCGCTGCTGTGCATCGCCAATTCAACCTATATCGAGACCGAAGACCGCCCGCGCAGCTCGCCCGATGCCTGGATGAAACCGGCCAAGGATATGCGGCTGCTGTTTGATGATTTGCCTGAGGCGATCAGCAATACGCTCGTCGTCGCAGCACGCTGTGCCGTCACCGCGCCCAAGCGTAAGCCGATTCTCCCCAGCCTTGCCGGCAATCGTGACGCTGAGGCAACCAAATTGCGTGAAGATGCGCGCGCGGGCCTCGACATCCGGCTGGCCAAAATCAAAGGCACAGGGGATGATTGGCAGACGGTTTATCGCGAGCGGCTCGAATTTGAGCTCGATGTCATCATCCAGATGGGTTTCCCCGGCTATTTTCTGATCGTTGCCGATTTCATCAAATGGGCAAAGGACAATGACATTCCGGTTGGCCCGGGCCGTGGCTCTGGCGCGGGGTCGGTGGTCGCCTGGTCGCTGACGATTACCGATATCGATCCGATGAAGCTTGGTTTGCTGTTTGAGCGCTTCCTCAATCCCGAACGCGTATCGATGCCCGATTTCGACATCGATTTCTGCGAAACCCGGCGCGAGGAGGTGATCCGCTACGTCCAGCAGAAATATGGCAGCGATCATGTCGCGCAGATCATCACCTTTGGACGGTTCAAGGCACGCGCCGCGCTGAAGGACACAGGTCGCGTCCTGCAAATGAGCTATGGTCAGGTTGATCGGCTCGCCAAACTGATCCCCAACCATCCGACCGACACGTGGACGCTGGAGCGCGCGCTGAACGGCGTCAGTGAACTCGCGGCCGAATATCGTGGCGATCCCCGCGTGAAGCATCTGCTTGATCTCGCGATGAAGTTGGAAGGCCTGCCGCGCCATGCCTCAACGCATGCAGCAGGTGTCGTGATTGGGGATCGCCCGCTGGCAGCACTGGTCCCGCTTTACTGCGATCCACGATCGGACATGCCCGTGACGCAGTTCGATATGAAATATGCCGAGGCGGCGGGGCTGGTGAAGTTTGATTTTCTCGGGCTGAAGACGTTGTCGGTGCTCAAAAAAGCGCTTCAGATGCTCGCGCTGCGTGGGATCATTGTCGATCTTGATGTGCTCGAATGGAATGATGAGGCAACCTATCGGCTGCTTCAGAGCGGCAACACGGTGGGCGTGTTTCAGGTGGAGTCAGAAGGCATGCGGCGCACGCTTTCTGCCGTAAAGCCAACGGTTTTTGAAGATATTATTGCGCTCGGTGCGCTGTATCGGCCAGGGCCAATGGATAACATCCCGATGTTTGGCCGACGCAAAAACGGCCATGAGCCCATCGAATATCCGCACCCCTTGCTCGAAGCCATCTTACGCGAAACTTACGGGATTTTCGTTTATCAGGAACAGGTGATGCAGGCGGCGCAGGTGCTTGCCGGCTACAGCCTTGGCGGCGCTGACATGCTCCGCCGCGCGATGGGCAAGAAAATCCGGGCGGAGATGGACGCGCAGCGCGCGGGCTTTGTTGAAGGCTGCGAACGGATGAATGGCATCCCCGCTGCCAAGGCCGATGAACTGTTCGATCTGATCCACAAATTTGCTGGTTACGGCTTTAACAAGTCGCACGCCGCGGCCTATGCGCTGCTCACCTATCAGACTGCATGGATGAAGGCGCATTATCCGCATGAATTTTTCGCCGCCTCAATGTGCTTTGATATGACTGTCACCGACAAGCTGGGGATTTTTGTCGATGACATGCGGCGCATGAATGTTGCTTGCCTTCCGCCCTGTATCAACGCCAGCCACGCGGAGTTTGCCGTGGAGGAAGGCCCGGACGGATTTGCCGTTCGCTATGCGTTGGCCGCGCTGAAAAGCGTGGGCGAGGGCGCGATGGAGCGGCTGGTCGCGGAAAGGGAGGCGCGCGGGCCGTTTGGTTCGCTTGATGATCTTGCCAACCGTGTCGATCCCCGCCTTTTAAACAAACGTCAGTTGGAAACGCTTGCGGCGGCGGGCGCGTTTGACACCATCGACCCCAATCGCGCGGGCATCTTTGCGACCGCCGAAACAATGCTGGCGGTGTCGGCACGGCTGCATGACCAACGCGAAAGCGGGCAGGGCGGGTTGTTTGGAGAGGTGGAACCCGCCGCCGGCGTCTCCATCCGCGCGCCACTATCCGCGCATTGGACGCTGGCCAACCGGATGGAACAGGAGAAAGAAGCGTTCGGCTTTTACTTCTCCGCGCATCCCGTTGATCGCCACGGCCATCTTGCCCGGATGCATGGCGCGCGGCGCTATATGGCGCTGGGCGAGCTAGATATCCCCAGCGACGGCAGTCGCCGCGGCGCGATGATGGCGGTGCTGGTCGAGGATGCGCGCTGGCGGACATCAGCCAAGGGACGGCGCTATCTGATGGCCACATTGTCTGACCCCTCGGGCCAGTTCATCGCCACCTGTTTTGACGATTGCGTCGCTGCCAACCTTGAAGAGGCGGCGCGGTTGGGCGAATGCGGCATGATCACTGTGGAACTTGATCGTCGCGCTGGTGAAGAAACGCCCCGCGTCAATGTGACGCGATTGCAGCATTTTGCAGCGTTGGCCAGCTCGGCGCGGATGGTGGTCGAGGTTTCGGTAACGGACCCTGTCGCGATCACGCAATTGGGTTCGATGCTGGCTGAGTCGCGCGGCGCGCGAGGTGAAGTTTGGGTACGGGCATCGTTGCCGGGGGGCGGGCAGGCCAGATTGCTGCTTGGCCGCGATTTTCTGCTCGATGGAGAACTTGCGGGCAAGATCGAGTCGATGCAGGGGGTGGAGGACGTCACGCTAAAGATCGCTGAGCCACAGCGACTGGCGTTGGTGAATTAGTCTTGGGAGAGATGACGATGTTCGGCGGAATGCAGGATTTCGAATTGCGTGTGCCCCGGTTGATCGATCACGCCGCGCGTGAGTTTGCCAGCCGTGAAATTGTTACACGCTGGGGCGATGGCACCGAGACCCGAACCAACTGGGGCAACATCGCACGCGATGCAAAAAAACTTGCCCAAGCTCTTGAAAAAATGGGCATCAGACCGGGTGAGCGCATTGCCACGCTGGGGATGAACCATAGTCATCATCTTGTCGCCTGGTATGGCGCAATCGGGATGGGCGGCGTCATCCACACCATCAACCCGCGCCTCTTCGACGAGCAACTCGTCTATATCGCCAACCATGCCGAAGACCGGGTGCTATTTTACGACAAGATGTTTCAGCCGATTGTTGACCGCCTGAAGTCTGCATGGACGACGATTGAGCATTATGTCGTTTTCGACGGCGACGGCCCCGACAGTTTTCCGGCGCTTATCGCGGCGCAGGATGGCAAGTATGTCTGGCATGAAGGTGGCGAGCGCGATCCGTGCATGCTTTGCTATACCAGCGGAACAACGGGCAATCCCAAGGGCGTGCTGTATGAGCATCGCTCCACCGTGATCCACGCGATGGCAGGCGTTGCGCCGTGGTTGCTCAACCTGTCGAGCCGCGCAGTGGTTTTGCCCGTCGTGCCGATGTTCCATGCCGCCGCCTGGGGTCTGCCCTTTGCCGGGGCGCTCTCGGGCGCGAAGTTTGTGTATTCCTGCGTCAATGATGCGGGCGTTCTGTGTCGCTTGATGAACCAGGAAAAGGTGACGCACTCGGCCGGTGTGCCGACCGTTTGGCTGGCGATGTTCCAGCACATGGATGCAACCGGGGAGATGCCGCAATTTCTTGAACAGGTCACGATCGGTGGGTCAGCGGCACCGCGCGCGATGATTGAACGGATCATGAAAATGGGCGCGCGCGTGGCGCATCTGTGGGGCATGACGGAGACGTCGCCGATTGGGACAGCAGGCGCGCCGCCACCGCATTGGGAGGAGCTATCGTTCGACGAACAGGTCGATATGGTCTGCAAGCAGGGCCAAATTCCGTTCGGCGTCGAATTACGCGTCGTCAATGACGATGGAGTCATTCAGCCGCGCGACGGAGTGAGCTCAGGCAAGCTCCAGATCAGGGGCCCGTGGGTCATCAAGCGCTATTTTAAGGCAGATGCTGATGCCATCGACGCTGACGGCTGGTTCGATACTGGCGATGTTGCGGTCATCCACGCCGATGGCACGATGCAGATCACGGATCGCGCAAAGGATGTCATCAAATCGGGTGGCGAATGGATTAGTTCTGTCGATCTTGAAAATGCGGCCGTCGGGTGTCCCGGT
>JBBQAU010000021.1:0-18326 GCA_038316685.1 Sphingomonadales bacterium | reverse complement strand
CCATGTGCCATAAATATAATTCACGCCCCAGCGCCCAAACCAGCTGCCATCGGGCATTTGCTCGTCGGAGAGATACGCAAGCGCCGCCTTCATCCGCGCGCTGTCCGTCTCGCCCAATTGCGCCATCATCGACACGCAGCGTGCGGTCACATCGCTGGTCGGCGGATCGAGTAGCGCGCCGTGATCGGCAAACGGGATATTGTTGAGATAGTGATGCGTGTTGTCGGCATCAAACGCGCCAAAACCGCCATTTTTGGATTGCAGCCCCACGGTCCATTCAGTGCCGCGCGCAATCGCCTGATCATAGCCGCCAGCAATTGCGAGCCGGTCCTTGGCACGGTCCATCGCCATCACGACGACGGCGGTGTCATCAAGATCGGGGTAATGCGCGTTGTTATATTGGAACGCCCAGCCGCCCGGGCGGACGTCTGGCTTTTGATCGGCCCAGTCGCCCTTCACATCAAGCACCTGCAGGGGTTTAAGCCATTCAAGTGCCGCGCGTGCGCGCGCCTCATTCTCCTCGCCGCCCGCCTCCAACATTGCATGCGCGGCAAGCGCGGTGTCCCACACCGGTGAAACGCACGGCTGGCAATAAGCCTCATCGTCCTTGATCACGAGCAGCTTTTCAACCGACGCCCGCGCAATCGCACGCTGCGGGTGATCCTCGGCATAGCCCAGACAATCGAGCATCATCACGCTATTGGCCATCGCCGGGTAAATCGCGCCCAGCCCATCCTCACCATTCAGCCGCTCAACGACGAAATCGACGCATTTTTGCACCGCACGCTGGCGTAAACGCCTGGGCCAGAGCGGTTCGGCGGCTTTCAGCACGACATCAAGCCCGCCAAAGAAAATCTGCCAATGCTTTTTGGCACCTTCCGCCTGGCTTTTCAGCGGGGCCGCTTTTTGCGTGAAAAGCTCATCGACTTTCACGCCCGATGGGTTGCGCGCCACCGGTTGCTTGGCGGCAAGCACGAGCAACGGCACAATAACGGTGCGCGCCCAATAAGACATCTTGGAGAGGTGAACGGGGAACCAGCGCGGCAACAGGATCAGCTCGACGGGCATCGTCGGCACCACCGCCCATGATCCCGCCCCATAAAGTGCAAGCTGGATCCGGGTGAAGACATTGACCGCCGCCGCACCACCCGCGGCATGGATCGCCGCGCGCGCGCGCGCCATGTGCGGCGCATCGACGTCATCGCCGATCATCTTGAGCGCGAAATACGCCTTCACGCTTGCCGACGTGTCAAACACGCCACCATGAAACAGCGGCCAGCCGCCATGCGACCCTTGAATACGGCGCAGATACGTGCCGATCTTCCCCTCAAGCACGGCATCGCGGGGTTCGCCCAGATAATGCTTGAGCAGCACAAATTCAGCCGGGATGGTGGCATCAGCCTCAAGCTCGAAAACCCAGTGGCCATCGTCGCGCTGCGCGTCAGAAAGCGCTGTGGCGGCACGATCAGTACAGGCATCGACGGCGGCGAGCAGGTTGAGCGTCGGTTCGGTCAGCGTCGTCATCATGACGCGCCCTTTACACGCAACGGCCCGCGCTCGCCAAGCGGGCAGCGGTTACGCCTGATTGGAGCGCGCCCTCAATCGTCGCGGGCAGGCCGGTTTGCGTCCAGTCGCCTGCGAGAAACAGGTTGCGCCAGCGCGTTTTTGCCCCCGGTCGGCGGGCGTCCTGTTCAGGCGTCGCGGCAAAGGTTGCGCGCTTTTCCTTGACGATCTGCCAGGCGGGCATGGCATCGGGAAAGCCATAGACCTGCACAATTTCTGCCCAGAATCCGCGCGCCAGCGTCTCGCGATCCTGATCGACCAGCCGGTCCGCTGCACTGATCGTGATTGAGACGCGGTCCTCAAAGGCGAAGATCCATTCAATCGTTCCGCCAACCACCCCGATCATCGCGGGGGTGCCGGGGGGCGGGGTGAATTTGAAATGCGCGTTGACGATCGCGCGGAAATCATCGGGTGCGGTCAGGTCAGGGACAAGGCCCGATGCAACCCACGGCGGCACCGCAAGGATAACGGGTTCGTCCGCCACAACTGGCACAATCGCGTCGCCATAATCCAGCCCCGTCAACAGATTGCCCTCAAACTGGATCGCGCGCAGGCGTGTGCCCGTCGCCAATTGCCCACCGCGCAGCTTTAGCCAATCAATTGCAGGGTCGACAAAGGCGGCCGCCAGCGTCGGCTCGGCAATGCGCGGACGCGTTGCACGCCCGCCCTTGGCAAGCGACCCCCGGATGACAGCGGCAGCAAGCACAGCGGAGCCTTGCGCAGGATCAGTATTGAGCGCGGACAGCAGCACAGGATCAAGCAACCGGTTCCACAAAACGCCCCCGGGCTTGATCCGGTCCGCAACCGTGTCGGTCGCCTTGCCGATCAGCAGCCGCCCAAGCGCCAGATGCGCAAAGACGCCCGCACCCGGCACGCGCCGGTCTTTCTTGAACAGCCACCACGGGACCGCGCTGTCGTTGGGGCGGAATTGCCAGCGCGCGCCGCTCGTCAAATCAACAAAGTTGAAATCGGCATGTGCTGGCCCGCTCAGCCGGTCACTTGCGCCAATGACGTCCAGATAATGCGCCACCGCCGCATTGCCTGCGAGCACGAGATGATTGCCATTGTCGATGACGCTGTTGAGCTGAGGGTCGTGATAGCTACGGCATCGCCCGCCTGCTTGTGCCGCGCTGTCGCTGATGTCGGCCTGGTATCCGGCCCGCGTCAGCTCAACTGCCGCTGATAACCCCGCCATCCCTGCACCAATGATATGCGCCTTCAACGGAACAGCCACAATTTCCCGACCGTGAAGATCAGCGCGGCCTTGTTGACCTTGATCCGTTCGCGCGGCGGTGCCCAGCCGGTGTCTTCCATCCGACCCAATATCTTGTGATAAACCGCCGCCATCAATCGCGGGGCGATCAGATGCCCCTTGGGCTTGCGCTTCAATATCGCCTCAGCCGCTTCGTAATGCTTGTCGGCCTTTTCGGCGAGCGCGCGACAGGCGGCGTCAAGCCGGGGGTCGGTTGCAACACTATTCGGGCTGGTCATATCAACGCCTGCCGCTGCCAGATGCTCGCGCGCCAGATAGACGCGGCCGATCGCTGCATCCTCATCGACATCGCGCAGGATGTTGGTGAATTGCAGTGCGCGGCCGAGGTGATGCGCAAGCGACAGGCCATCCTCGCTATCCATCCCAAAAATCTTGACCGACAAGCGGCCAACGGCGGACGCTACCCGATCGCAATAAAGATCAAGCGTCGCAAAATCGGGCCAGCGAATATCCTCGGCCAGGTCCATCGCCATGCCGTCAATCACCGCGATGAAATCAGCCTTGTCGAGCTTGAAGCGGCGCGTCGCTTCCTCAACCAGCACCGCCCGACCCGGATCGCCGCCCGCATACAAAGCCTCAACATCGCTGCGCCAGCCCTCCAGATCGATCATGCGTTGCGGGATGTGCCCGCCCTGATCATCGGCAATATCGTCAACTGCGCGGCAAAAGGCATAAACCGAATACATCGCCTCGCGCTCCGCCTTGGGCAGCACGCGCATACCGGCGTAAAAGCTGCTGCCCGAGACTTGCGACTGGAGCGCTGCCGGGGTTGTCTTGGGGTTCATCGGCTCAACATTCGTTTCGTTGCGGCCATCATGGCAAGCGCCAGCGATTCGGGTGCCCGGTGATGGACCCGCGCCGACAGCGGATCGCGCGTCTTCAAAAATTGTGTCAGGCTCAAGGCGAGCCGGTGTATGATCGCCACCTCGACGCCCAGCCGCCGGTCTCGGATCGCGCGGGCAAAACCGGCGGAGTCTTCCAACAATTTTTCGGTCCGCTGCGCCATATCGACGATGACCGCGCGCAATGCCGGTGTCGCCGCTGGTTTGCCAAGGTCGCTGATCTGCGCGCCTGCTGCGTCGAGCAGGTCGGTGGGGATATAGACGCGGTCAATCGCGCGGTAATCCTTGCCGCAATCCTGCAAATGATTGATCACCTGAAGGGCGGCGCATAGCGCGTCGGATGCCGCCCAGGTGGCACGCGATTCGCCGTGAACGTCGAGCACATAACGCCCGACCGGCATTGCCGAGACACGGCAATAGTCGATCAGATCGTCCCAGCTTTTGCAGCGGTTGACGGTGCAGTCGCGCTCAAACGCGGTTAGCAGATCAAGCCCGTGCTGGGGTGACAGCCGATAGTGCGACAGCGTCGCGCGCAGCGCCCGCGCCTCGATATTGCTGTCGGCGGTGCCTGCCAGCGTCGCGCGCATTGCGCCAAGCGTCGCTAGCCTATCTTTCGCAGAGGCGGTTGCATTGTCGGCAACATCGTCTGCCGCCCGCGCGAAATGATAAAAGGCCATCACCGGTGCGCGGTGTTCCTTTTTGAGCAGGAACGACGCGACGGGGAAATTCTCGTCCTTATGCCCCTTGCCGGAGGCGAGGGCGGCGGCAGATGCGGTCATGCGCCCAGCGCCGCTTGCGCGCGGCCTTTCCACATGCCGCCCCGGCCACGCCAATGCGCCCAGGCCGACAGGAAGGTGCAGCCCGCATAAAACAAAGCGATTGCGGGCAGCGCCAGCCCCCATAGCGGAGACCGGCGATAAAATCGCAGCATCGGTTGAAACGCCATTGCCATCAATGCCCACGCCCCTGCACCCAGCATCTGCGCATAGCCTTGCGCAGTGAGGGTCAGCAAGGGCGGTCCAAGGTAAATCAGCGCCAACCCGACGATTGTGCCCAAAAGCGCGACGACGGAATACCCCAGTTGCGCATAGGCCGACCGGGAGATCATCGCCGCAACCGAGCCCCAATCGTCATAAACGCGGATGCTAACCGATCGGTCGGTCAGCCCAAGCCATATTGGCCCCTGCCGCTTCATCATCGCACCAAAGGCACAATCATCGATCAGCGCGTTCTTCACCGCCGCGATGCCGCCTGCACGCTCAAGCGCCACCCGCTCGGCCAGCATACACCCGCCCGCTGCTGCGCCGATGCCGGTCACGCGGTTTACGCTGGCAAAGGGGTAAAGCATCTGGAAAAACCATACAAAAGCGGGGATCAGCGCGCGCTCGGCCAGACTTTCACAGCGCAGCCTTGCCATCAGCGACACAAGCACGCGCCGCTCGCCAACTGCGCGCATCACCAGCGTGCGCAGCGTATCAGGGGTGTGTGCGATATCGGCGTCGGTCAGCCACAACCAGTCAGGCGCATCACCCGCCGCCGAAATCCCTTGCGACACCGCCCAGAGCTTGCCCGTCCAGCCGGGTGCGAGCGGTTGGCCAGAAAGGATCGTCAGCCGCGCCGATTTGGTGGCCTCGGCTGCATCGGCGGCGATCCGCGCCGTGCCATCGCTGCTGTTATCATCTACCAATATAATCCGGAACTCGCCGGGATAATCCTGCGCGATGAGGCTGCCGATGGATTGCGCGATCACGTCTGCCTCATCGCGCGCAGGGACGATCGCGGTGACCGCTGGCCAATGTAGCGGGGCAGGGGGCAGATCAACTGTGTCGCGCTCGCGCGTCAGCCAAAAGCCGTCACGCGCCAAGACGATCCCCAGCCAGACGACCAACGCGACCGCCGCGATGCCGAGCATAATCACTTGATCCGCCCTGCCGCCTGGAACCACGCAACCGCATCGCGCAACGCCTCGGGGAAGGGGCGCGCGGAATAGCCAAGCTCGGCCTGCGCTTTAGCAGATGAATAATACATGTTGTGCGCGGCCATTTTCAGCGAATCGACCGTCAGGAACGGATCGCCCCCGGTCAGCCGGGCCATCGCCTCGTTGGCAAAGGCGAGTGGAAACAGCGGTGCTCGCGGGATCGTGATTGTCGGCGGTTTACGGCCCATGATCCGCGCAATCTCGCCCAGCATCGCGCCCAGCGTGACATCCTGCCCGCCCAGCACATAACGCTCACCAATCCGCCCTTTGTGCAACGCGAGCAAATGGCCCGCCGCGACATCATCGACATGAACAAGGTTCAGCCCGCTTTCGACAAAGGCCGGCATCCGGCCATTGGCGGCCTCGACCACGATCCGCCCTGTCGGCGTTGGCTTGATATCGCGCGGGCCTATGGGGGTGGAGGGATTGACGATGATCGCGGGCAGCCCGTCTGCCACCATCGCCTCGACCAGCCGTTCGGCAACGACCTTACTGCACTTATACGCGCCGACCGCATTTTCAGGCGTTGCCGGATGTGTTTCGTTGGATTGCCCGCCAGCTTGCGGCTTTAGCGTGGCGACGCTCGAAGTGTAAACCAGACGCTCAACCCGCGCATCGCGCGCCGCATTCATCACCGCCATCGTCCCAGCGCGATTGTTGCGGACGATCTCTTCGGGGTCCGGTGCCCACAAGCGATAGTCCGCCGCGACATGAAACAGATAGCGCGCGCCTTCGGCTGCTGCCCGCACCGATGCCTCGTCCCGGATATCGCCCTCGTAAAGCGTGGCGTCGAGCCCGACGATATTGCTCCGGTCGCTCTGCGCGCGCACCAGCAATCGCAGCCTTGCCCCCTGTGCCACCAGCGCACGCGCGACCGCCGAGCCGACGAAGCCCGTCGCCCCCGTCACCAGCACGTCATCGCCTGCAAAAGTCATTACCGCCCCGGTCAGGCTGTCATCATGGCGCATGGCGACCCTCCAGCCAATACCAGATGCCAAGCCCCGGCAGCCCCAGCGCCAGATCGGCCAGCCGCTTCACGAGCGAGAGCGCAAGCGCAGGCCCGGCCGGCACACCGAAAACGGCACACAGCACCACCAGCCCGCCCTCCTGCACGCCAATCGCACCCGGCACGACAAACGCCGCGCCGCGCACCGCCTGGGCCAGACTCTCAATCACGAATGCTTCGGCCAGTGTCACCGGGTGCCCCATCCACAACAAAGCAACATAGACCTCGACTGTGGCAAAGCTCCACGCAAACAGATGCAGCGCGGCACTTGTCGCCATCACCCCGGTGCGCGACTGAATCAGGCCGAGGGCCGCATAGAAAGCGTCGGTCGCAGCAAAAGCCGCCCATTCGCGCCCACCGCCCAGCTTCTTGACAGCCGCCATGATCATCGCCCCCGCGCCGCGCCGCTGCGCAAATAATAGCCCGATCAGCACTGGTATTGCCACCAGCAGCCCGCCCGAAACACTCGCAGCAATAGTCTCTCCGCCGCCATAGCGCAGCAGCAGCGCGAGGCCCGCCAGTGTGAACAAGAACTGCGTGATAATCTGCAGAAAGACATCGGTGACCACGCTTGCTGCCGCCAGCGGAGCCGCCGTCCCGCGCAGCGTCAACAGCCGCGCGCCCACCACATCGCCGCCAATTTGTGCGACAGGCAGCAGTGAATTGAACGCGTCACGCACCAGCCGGACATTGATATAGTCGCGCAGCGCCGCAGGATCGCTGCTCGGTCCCAGCACCCGCCACGCGAGCGCCAGCACGAGCGTGACGAACAGCCGCACCAGTACGACCAGACCGATTCCCCAACCGACCGCTGCTACCGCCTCGCCGATACTGGCAAGGCTGATGCCCGACCAATATAGCCCAAAGCCTGCAACCAGCAGGGCAATGGCGATCAACAGCATCTGTCTCATAAGGAAGGGGCCACCTTGTTCGGTTCAGTCATCGCCCCCCGCTGCCCTGCGCAGCTAGGTTGATGCGCCGGTGACCTTGGGCTAACGGGGCTGCAACATAACGGTCGCAAAGCGCGACGGCTGGCTGACGCTCGCCATAAAGTGATGCTTTTCGAACAGCAAGACAGGACTCCCAGCGAATGCACAACGATGACACCGCGATGCGTGACGCCACGATCGATCAAGCGGATGTCGCCGCGACGCCCGCCGACGTGACGACCGCAGCCGCGCCACTCAGCAATGATTCCGCGCCGGCATCAGCACCATATAGCCCCGTCATGTCGTTTAATGAATGGGATCCGCTGGAAGAAGTTATCGTCGGGCGGCTTGAGGGATCGGTGGTGCCGTCAGTCCACGTTACCGTTACGTATAACCTGCCGCCGCTGATCGCGCGGCTCTACAAGCTTGCGGCTGGTCGCAAATACCCGAAGTGGCTGGAGAAAAAGGCGCAGGGCGAGCTGGACCAGTTTATCGGAATTCTGACGGGGGAGGGCATTACCGTGCGTCGCCCCGCGCTGATTGATCACCGCGCGAAATTCAACGCGCCTGAATGGTCGTCACGCGGCTTTTGTGTCGCCTGCCCGCGCGATGGATTTATGGTGGTGGGGGACGAGATTATCGAAACGCCGATGGCGTGGCGCTCACGCTATTTTGAAACCAACGCTTACCGCCCGCTGTTCAAGGAATATTTTAACGGCGGTGCACGCTGGACCTCGGCCCCGCGCCCGCAGTTGAGCGACGATCTTTATGATTACAACTTCAAGCTTCCCGAAAAAGGCGAGCCGGTCCGCTTTGTCGTCAATGAATTTGAGCCGGTGTTTGATGCAGCGGACTTCGTGCGCTGCGGCCGCGATATCTTTGTGATCCGTTCAAACGTCACCAACATGGCCGGCATCAACTGGCTGCGGCGGCA
Organism: Sphingomonadales bacterium; assembly: GCA_038316685.1. Classification (GTDB taxonomy): domain Bacteria; phylum Pseudomonadota; class Alphaproteobacteria; order Sphingomonadales; family Sphingomonadaceae; genus Sphingomonas. The sequence goes on along the minus strand of JBBQAU010000021.1, from coordinate 9,801 downwards.
TTTGGGCGATGAATATACTATTCACGAACTACCCAATATCTGCCGTCAGCCGATGCATATCGATTCAAGCTTCATGCCACTCGCGCCCGGCAAGGTGTTGGTCAACCCTGACTATATCGATATCGACAACCTGCCGCCGATCCTCAAGAAATGGGACGTGCTGATCGCGCCAACGCCTGATCCGGTTGATAATCTCATCAGCAAATTTTCGATGTGCAGCCCGTGGACAAGCATCAACGTGCTCTCACTCGACGAGAAGAAGGTTGTTGTTGAGGCGCAGCAGCCAACGCTGATCAAGGCGCTCAAGGATTGGGGCTTTGACCCGATCCCGTGCGATTTCATGAGCTATGGCCCGTTCGGCGGCGCATTCCACTGCGCAACGCTTGACGTGCGGCGGCGCGGGGGTTTGCAATCCTACTTCTAAACAGGCGGAGAAGCGGAGCTAAGTCAGGCGATACTCTGCTCCGTCGTTGCGAACGGAGCAAAGCAATCCAAATATACGGCGCCTGGGGCCCTCGTTGAATTGCACCGTTTTGCGCTTCCAACAACGGCCCAAGGTAGAATCGTTCCGCCCTATCGGCAGCGGAAATCGTTTCGCCGGTTATTTCTGTTAAGCGCACCGCCGGCCAGCGCTCCGCCACCTGCACCGAGCAGCGTACCTAAAATCCTCGAGCCGCCCGGTGCTATCAGGTTGCCCAACACCCCACCTATTGCCGCACCGAGCACAAGGCCGGTCGTGCCATCGCGCCGACGACAGTAAAATTGACCGTCCTGCCCGCGATACACACGCTCGTTGGCGTCCATACGATGTTCTTGATACCGCCGATTGTCTTCGCGGTAATAATTGTCTGCATAATAGCCACCATATTGAGGGTCGGGGTGATCATAGTCAAATTGCTGATAGTTGGCGAAGCGGGGATCGAAACCGTTATTGTCGAAAGTTTCGCAGCCCGCCAGCAATGTCGAAGCGGCCAACAGGCCAAGCATGATCGTGCGCATCCAGTGTCTCCTCGGTCGTAATAAGGGGAGAATGGCTAGGCGGCGCTTTTGTTGCATCGGGCACTTGCAATCGCGCGAACGCCGCTGACCGCTGACCGCTGATCCGACTGCTCGCCTGACTTAAACCGGGTCGCTCTGCAGCTTTTCATGATGCCGGATAACTTCATCAATGATGAAGCGGAGGAACTTTTCTGAAAATTCTGGATCAAGCTGGGCGTCTTTGGCAAGCGCGCGGAGTCTTGCGATTTGCGCTACCTCGCGCAGGGGATCGGCGGGGGGAAGGTCATGCGTCGCCTTATAGCGACCGACTGCCTGGGTCACCTTGAAGCGTTCAGCGAGCAGGAAAACCAGCGCAGCGTCGATGTTGTCGATACTCTGGCGATAGCCGCTGAGGATTTCGTCAGCCATGCACCGGCCCCCTGAAAGTGATTTGATCGTCTTTTTGAGGCCAGTTGCAGTCGCGCGCAAGCCAGTGCTCTTGTCTTTGGATGGCCGAACCGCCACATCGCGGCTGTCATGACAGCTACAATCCACCGCCTTGACCCTCGGCAGCAACCATCGCTTGATCCGATGATGGCGCTGGTCGCGGGTGACCTTAATCTGGTCAATGCCGTAATCCTTGATCGAATGCAGTCACAGATCCCGCTCATCCCTGAATTGGCGGGGCATTTGATTGCAGGCGGGGGCAAAAGGATGCGGCCGATGCTGACGCTCGCAAGCGCATCGCTTGTTGGCTATGTGGGTAACCGTCACCACCGGCTGGCAGCTGCCGTTGAATTTATTCACACCGCGACGCTGCTGCATGATGATGTCGTCGATGGCTCTGATCTGCGCCGCGGACGCCGTACCGCAAATACGATTTGGGGCAACGCGGCAACCGTGCTGGTCGGTGATTTTCTGTTCAGTCGCGCGTTTGAATTGATGGTCGATGACGGCAGCCAAAAAGTGCTCAAGATTTTGAGCCACGCCAGCGCCGTCATTGCCGAGGGCGAGGTTGATCAATTGACCGCTGCGCGCCGGATTGATCTGGGCGAGGAACGCTATCTCGACATTATCGGCGCAAAGACCGCAGCGCTGTTTGCCGCTGCGTGCCGTATCTCAGCCGTGGTCGCCGAACGATCCGATCATGAGGAAGCAGCGCTTGATGCCTATGGCCGTAATCTCGGCATTGCATTCCAGCTCGTTGATGACGCGATTGATTACGTCTCCGACGCGGGGACGATGGGCAAAGATGCCGGCGATGATTTCCGTGAGGGCAAGGTAACGCTCCCGGTAATCTTGGCCTATGCGCGCGGTGATGAGACAGAGCGGCGTTTCTGGAAGGACGCGATTGAGGGGAGGCGTTCGACCGACGCCGATCTCGCCCACGCCGTTCAGCTGATCCGCGTCACTCGCGCGGTCGATGATACGCTGGCGCGCGCGCGCCATTATGGCCAGCGTGCGATTGACGCGCTGGGTGGCTTTCCCAACGGCAAGGCGAAGCTGGCGATGGTCGAAGCCGTCGAGTTCGCGGTCGCGCGGGCCTTTTAAGTCGGCCATAGCATCGGATTGATGCTGCCACTTCCGATCCTTGCCGTTCTGCCCAATTTGCTTGCTGCCCTGCATGGCAGGTCCAACGCCGTGCTCGTCGCACCACCGGGGGCGGGCAAGACGACGGCGGTTGCGCCCGCGCTGCTGCGCGAAACCTGGTGTAGCGGCGAAATTCTGTTACTCTCCCCCCGTCGTCTGGCGGCGCGAGCAGCAGCAGAGCGGATGGCGGGGCAGGCGGGTGAGCGTGTCGGCGCGACCTTTGGCTATGCGACGCGGATGGACAGTAAACGATCTGCCCGAACCCGCGTGACGGTGATGACCGAGGGTATCTTCATCAATCGCATCCAGGCTGATCCTGAGCTGGCGGATGTGTCTGCAGTGCTGTTTGACGAGGTGCATGAACGCAGCCTCGACAGCGATTTCGGACTGGCGCTGGCGCTCGACGCGCAAGGCGCACTGCGGCCCGATCTGCGGCTGGTGGCGATGTCAGCGACGCTCGACGGTGCGCGCTTCGCCGCGTTGATGGGCGGCGCGCCGGTTATCGAAAGCGCTGGGCGGAGCTATCCGTTGGAAATGCGCCATATCGGCCGGACAGCGGAGGCGAGGATCGAAGATTCGGTTGCGGCGGCGGTCCGGATTGCATTGCGAGACGAGGAGGGCGGTATCCTCGCCTTCCTGCCGGGGGTGGCGGAGATTGAGCGCGTGGCGGAGCGTCTGGCGGACCTGCCCGATGCGATCATCCTCCACCGGTTACACGGCAGTCTTGATCCAGCCGCTCAACGCGCAGCCATTGCGCCCGATCCGCAGGGCAAGCGCAAGCTGGTGCTGGCGACCTCGATTGCGGAGACAAGCCTCACGCTTGACGGCATCTGCATCGTCATCGATTCCGGGTTGGCGCGGCGGCCGCGTTATGACCGCGCAGCGGGGATGACCAGGCTGGTGACGGAACGCGCAAGTCAGGCATCGGCTGCGCAGCGCGCCGGTCGCGCTGCGCGACAGGGGCCGGGGATCGCCTATCGACTGTGGGAAGAGGCCGCGACAGAGGGCCTGCGCCGCTTTGACCCGCCCGAAATTCTGGAGGCTGATTTGTCGGCGCTGACGCTTGATTGCGCGCGCTGGGGGGTGATCGATCCGCGCCAGCTGCTGTGGATTGATCCGCCGCCCGACTCTGCCATCGCCGAGGCTCGCGCTCGGTTGGGCGCGATTGGGGCGATTGACGCCTGTTATCGCCCGACTGCGCATGGCGAAGCGATTGCGTTCCTCCCGCTGCCGCCGCGGCTTGGCCATATGCTGATCGAGGCGGGAAAGCGCGGATTGGCAGAGACGGCGGCCGGGGTCGCTGTCCTGCTCGGCGAGCGCGGCCTTGGCGGCAATGATCCCGATCTGGAAACGCGCCTGCGCCGCTGGCACACCGAGCGCGGGCCGCGCGCAGAAAGTGCCCGAAAGCTGGCACAGCGGTGGGCAGCAATGGTAATTCCCTCCGTCCTTCCCGCAAGGGAGGAATTGGGGGCGGGACGGCCTGAGGAGAGCGCGGCCTTGCCTCGTGAACAACCCACCCCCAATCCCTCCCTTTTAGGGAGGGGAAAAGATGTCGGGCGTCCCTCCGTTTCAGCGAGGGGGGAGGGTGTCGCCACGTGTATCGCGCTCGCCTTTCCTGATCGCGTCTCGCGTCGTCGGGATGCGTCCGGCGAGGCATGGGCCTCTGTGGGCGGGCGCGGGTTCAAGCTTGATCCGGCGAGTCCGCTTGCGCGCACTGAATGGCTGGCGGTCGCCGAAACACAGGGGATGGCGGCGGGTGCGAGAATCCTGTCCGCCGCATTGATGACGCTTGCAGATGTCGACGCGCTGTTTGGCGATCGGATCGAGACACGCAGCACGGTGACCTTCGATCCCGCGACTGGCGGTGTGCAGGCGATGCGCGAGCGGCGACTGGGGGCAATCCGATTAGGTGGTGGGCCAGAAGCCAATGTTGATCCCACTGCCTTGAGCGCGGCCTTGCTGGAAGGTTTGCGGACGCACGGCCTTGGCCTTCTGCCCTGGTCCGATGCCGCGCTCGCGTTGCGGCAGCGCGCGGCCTTTGCCGCTGCTCACGGCGCGCCAGAACTGGCGCTTGACGACGCCGCCTTGCTCGCCCAATCGCCCGCGTGGCTTGAGCCTCTGCTTGCCGGCAAACGCCGTCTTGACCAGATTGATGGCGCGGCGCTTGCCGATGCGCTGCGCGGCCTGATCGGCTGGGACGTGATGCGCGCAATCGACCGGCTCGCGCCGACGCGGTTCGAATCCCCCGCCGGTAGCAGCCACGAAATTGACTATACAGCAGAGGCCGGGCCAACCGTTGCACTGCGCCCACAAGCATTGTTTGGTCTGGCCACCCATCCGATGATCGCGGACGGTCGAGTCGCTTTGGTGCTCAGCCTGACTTCACCTGCCGGTCGCCCGATCCAGACGACGCGCGATCTGCCGGGATTTTGGGCAGGCAGCTGGGCCGATGTCGCGCGTGACATGCGCGGTCGCTATCCGCGACACCCCTGGCCCGACGACCCGGCGAGCGCGTCCGCAACGCTCCGCACGAAAAATGCTGATGCACGCCGCGCGCAACAGCTATAGGGGAGGGGAATGACGACCGCCCGCATCTATCAACGCCCCAAAAACGCCATGCAATCGGGTCGCGCACGCACGCAGATTTGGGTGCTTGAATTTGAACCGGCTGAGGCAAAGCAACCCGATCCGCTGACCGGCTGGGCAGGCTCTGGCGATGTGCGTGATCAGTTGCGTCTCACCTTCCCGACGTTGGAGGCCGCAACCGCTTATGCTGCGCGCGAAGGGATTGACGCGTATGTTATCGCTGCGCCGGAACGAAAGCTGAAGTTGCAGGCCTATGCCGATAACTTTCGGTAGGCGGTGGCCATCGATTTGCGACACGTTGGTTATTGCGAGCGCAGCGAAGCAATCCAGCCGCGCCAACTCAGCTTAGCAGCTCAGACCCGAGTGCCACCAAGAGCTGCGCGGCAATTGCCATGCCCTCGGAACGCTTTGCGGCCACGAATGCCTTGAGTTCCGACAGCGCCACACGGTGTACGATGATATTCTCATCCCCCACACCCCCGCCGACACTGACGCGCATCAGGTCGGTTGCGCGGACCAGCGTAAAGCTTTCCGAGACGAGGCCGGGCGAGGAATGGAATTCGCCGACGCAAACCATGTCCGCCGCGCGGTAGCCCGTTTCCTCTTCGAGCTCGCGCGCCGCGGCGGTCTCAGCCGCCTCGTCAGGATCGCCCTCATCGCCAACGATCCCGGCTGGCAGTTCCAGGCAAGGCCGACCCAGCGGCACGCGATATTGCTCGACGAGCAGGACGTGGCCTGCGTCGATCGCCAGAATCACGACGGCGCGCATGCCCCGGGTGCGGCTGACATATTCCCAGCGGCCCTGTTTTTTCGCGGCGATGAATTTGCCCGCCCACATCGTCTCAACGGGGGCATCGTGATCAGGCACGCTCAAAGCTCGATCAGCCGATCAGGCAATTCGTTCACATCGTCGGCCGCGCGCGGCATGTGTTGCGCGAGCACCCCGCCAACCCGCTTGATCGCCGCAATCATGCCCTCGGCAATTCGGCCCTGGCGCACTTCTGCGATGAGCGCGGCCATCGCTTCGCCCCATTCACTGTCCGCGACTTTGGTATGGATTGCCTCATCTGCGACAATCTCCGCCATATGTTCGCCCATCGACAGATAGATCAGGATGCCGGTACGTCCGGTCGTGCGCCCATCGGCACCGACCTTAAACAGCTCCACCGCGCGGCGCCGCACCCGCCTGCGCCGCGTCCCTTTGGGGGTCAGCCACAGCCTGAGAGGCATATAGGCCAGCCCATAGCGCACCAGCAAAAAGACAAGCGTTGCGACAAAAAAGGTCAGCAGCATCAGATCGCGGATTTCGGTTTCGCCCCAGCCGCTATAGACCCGCGCAACGATCCCCGTCGGCAGCGCCGGGAAAGCCGCAAACAGGACCGGGACCGATAGCGCCGCCAGCGCCGCCCAGTGCAGCCCAACATCATGATAGGCATCGGACTGATCAGCGATAATCGTGACGATCTCACCCGACGTGCCGGCTTCGGCCTGGTGGACAGCTTCGCCGATCGCGCGACGTTGTTCGGGCGTGGGTTTGTGCATCACCAGCTCCCCGACGATCCGCCGCCGCCGAACGACCCGCCGCCGCCGCCGCCCCAATCGGAGCCACCACCACCGCCGCCGCCCCAGCCACCGCCGCCTGAGCCATGATCATTGTCGCTCAGGCTGCTGAGTGCCGACCACAGCAACACTTCGCCCACACCCCCGGCAATGCCGCTGCCACGAAAGCGTTGCCCCCCGGCGCGGCGCAAGAACATCGGGATGATGAATGAGAATATCAAAACCAGCAAGAAGATGGCGGTTGCCCAGTCGCCAAAGCTATCTTTCGACTTTTTGGGTTTTGCCGTTTTCGCCGCGCGGGCTTCCGCCGCCTCAAGCGGCAATTTCATCTGCTCGGCAATCGCATTGGCCCCGGCAACAATGCCACCCGCCATGTCGCCTGCCTTGAACTGAGGCAGGATTGTCTCACGGATAATCACGCTCGACAGCGCATCGGTCATGATCGGCTCCAGCCCATAGCCGACCTCGATCCGCACTTTGCGCTCCTTGGGCGCAATTATCAGGACAATGCCATTATTGGCGTCCGTTTGGCCGATGCCCCAGGCGCGGCCCAATTTGTAACCGTAATCCTCGATCGGATAGCCCTGCAGATCGGGTATTGTCGCGATGATAAATTGGCGCGTTGAAGCCGCTTCAATCGCGGCCGATTGCGCAGTCAGTTCGGCCACTTGTGCTGGATTCAACAGGCCAGCCGCATCGACCACCTGCCCGGTCAGGGGCGGGAACGTCTGCGCCTGTGCCGCCGCGCTGCCCAGTAGCAGCGCGGCAATCAGAGTAAGGAGACGGATCAGTTGCTGTTCCCGAAACTGACGCTAGGTGCGGTTTCGGCGCCCGCTGTTGTCGCCTGGAACGGGGCCATCGGCTTTGCGCCGTAGAAAATCTTGGCACCGATCGCATCGGGGAAGGTGCGGATCGTCGTGTTGTAGTTTTGCACCGCGGTGTTGTAATCGCGGCGTGCGATCACGATCCGGTTTTCGGTGCCCTCAAGCTGGCTCAGCAGGGTTGCATAATTGCCCTGCGATTTCAGGTCAGGATAGGCCTCTTGCAGGCGCTGCAAGGACAGGCTGACGGCGCTTTGTGCCCGGTCAAACTGGGCAAGCTTGGCGGGGTCGGACAGGTCGCTTGCCGAAACGCGGATATTGTTGGCGGCGGCGCGGGCCTGCGTGACTTCCACCAGGATCGACTTTTCCTGTGCGCCCGCCGCCTTCACCGTCGCGACCAGATTGGGGATCAGATCAGCCCGGCGCTGATAATCATTCTGCACATCGGCCCAGCGCGCCTTGGCGGCTTCTTCGGCGGTTGGGACGCTGTTGAGCCCGCAGGCGGACAACAGGGTAGCCCCTGCCAGTGCAGTCACGAGACGAAGCTTCATCGAAAAATCCCTCCTTGGCGCTTGAGCCTTGACCTTCTAACGACGCGGCACACAGTAGCGAAGCTCAAATCGGAAGGGAGAGCCCGATGTTCAAGGAGTTCAGGGAATTCATCGCGCGCGGCAACGTGCTTGACCTTGCGGTCGCAGTGATCATCGGTGCGTCCTTTGGCAAGATCATCACCTCGCTGACCGATGACATCATCATGCCGGTGATTGGCAAGATTTTTGGCGGGCTCGATTTTTCCAGCTATTTCATCGTGCTTGGCACGGTGCCAGCGGAGCTGACGGAATCAACCGATTATGCCGCGCTGAAAAAGGCGGGCGTCTCAATTCTCGGCTATGGCGAGTTCGTCACTCAGGCGGTGAACTTTATCATCATCGCGTTCATCATCTTCCAGATCGTCCGCGCGGCCAACCGGATGTCCACCAAGCCTGTTGAGGCGGCCCCGGCGCCTGATCCGGCCGACGTCGTGCTGCTGCGCGAAATCAGGGATGAATTAAAGAAGCGCTGACGACGTTTGTAGTGGTGACCAGCGAATGCCCTCCTTCAGGCCGCCACCAGATCCTCTGCAATCGCATCGGCAAGGCTGGTGCCGTCGAGGATACGGGCGGTCTCATCACGCACGCGCAACATCGCGTGGCGGATCGCGCAATCGGCCTCGCTCTGGCAGTCGGCGCATTTCTTGTAAGCGGTGCGGCTGACGCACGGCACCAGCGCCAATGGTCCTTCAATCACGCGGATGATTTCCCCCAGCGAAATCAAGTGAATGGCGCGCGACACGCAATACCCCCCCAGTTTCCCGCGATGGCTATGGAGTAAACCGGCATCGCGCAGATCGGCCAGGATCAGTTCCAGAAACTTGCGCGGCACATTCGCCTCGGTGGCAATGCAACTCATTGGGATCGGCGGCGAGCCTTTTGGAGCCTGTGCCAGAAAGAGCATCGCGCGCAGCGCGTACCGGGAACGTTGTGTCAACATAATCACATATCTATGGCGAATCTTTGTGGCGAGCGGAAGGCGGGCTTTTCATTAATTGCGCAGTGCCTATATTGGTAACTGCCGGGTTCGCCCGGCTATGGTGATAAAGTGCGGCGTGAAATAGATGCAGCGGACCCGGGGGCAGTACCCGGCGGCTCCACCACAACCGGCCCTGACCAATTTTGGTATAGGCCGGTCATGACGGGGCCGAACTAGGATCGACGTGTATTGAAAGGCGCTGTTTTTGCCCGGGCTGAGTAACCTGTAAAAGGCTCAAAACCACAAGTGCTAACGATAACACAGCACTCGCAATTGCCGCGTAACACTAAGGCCTAACGGTCTAAGTTACTCGTACGAAAGCGCGGTTCGGGCCGCACCGGGCAACAGAAGCGGATACCAGCGGTACGGGGGGCACCGGGCAACAGAAGCCCCCCACATTAAAGACTCTTACTTTCCCCCGCCTTGACGCAGCCGCGCTTATGGCGCATCGCACCATTTGCTCGTCCTGCGTTGTTGCCCGGATCAGCCCCAGTCGCCAGCGCGGCGCATCCAATTGGACGAACATGCCCTTTACAACACTCCCTCCGCTTCTGTCGGAAGCGCTCGCCTCGCGTGGTTATGCCGCCCCCACCCCCGTTCAGGCCGCCGTGCTTGAACCAGAAGCGACGGGGCGTGATTTGATTGTCTCGGCGCAGACCGGCTCGGGCAAAACCGTTGCGTTCGGGCTCGCAATGGC
>JBBQAU010000020.1:0-18519 GCA_038316685.1 Sphingomonadales bacterium | reverse complement strand
TGCTGGATGAAGTGAACCAGTTCGCTTGGCCCGGCTATGACATTCGGCCGGTGCCTGGGAGCAAGGATCGCTTCGCCTACGGCTTCATCCCGCCCAAGCTCTACGATACCGTCATCGGTCGCATCCTTGAACTGGCCGCTGCTCGGCCTGTTGTCGAGATCTCGCGCGATTAAAACCGGTGTCATAACTGAACAGTTTTGACACCTGACGGAACGGCGGGGTTCGGCAATCCCTGTTCGCAACCAGCCCAACCGCATCCCACCGCTTTCGGAAATTCAGTCGTCTTGCCGCCACGACGCGGCAGGGATAGCCCACCAGGTCACCCCCCCTCAAATCAACCCCTGCGCGCGTAAGCTGACATAGCCTTGCGTGCCGATGATGATGTGATCGTGCAGCGCGATGCCGAGGCGTTTGCCGGCCTCGGCGATTTGGCGGGTGAGTTCGATATCGGCGCGGCTTGCGGTGGGATCGCCGCTGGGGTGATTGTGGACGATGATGATTGCGGCGGAGCCGATATCGATTGCGCGGCGGATGACTTCGCGGACGTGGACGGCGGCTTCGTCGATTGAGCCTTCGCTCATCAGCTCGTCGCGGATCAGCATGTTGCGGGTGTTGAGGTGGAGAACGCGGACCCGCTCAATCGAATGGTGCGCCATATCGGCGCGGAGATAATCAAGCAGCGCCTGCCAGTTGGAAAGCACTGGCCGTGCGGTGGCCTCGGCATGGAGCAGGCGCAGCGCGGCGGCCTGCGCGATCTTGATGGCGGCGACGGATGTTTCGCCCATGCCCTTTACACGCAGCAACGCCTCTGGCTCTGCCGACAGCAACCCGCCAATCCCGCCAAATTCCATCAGCAGCGCCTTGGCGAGCGGTTTTGTGTCGCGGCGCGGGATGGCGAGCGCGAGCAGATATTCAATCAATTCATGATCGAGCAAGCCATCACCGCCCGAGCCGATCAGGCGCTGGCGCAATCGGGCGCGATGGCCGCTGTGTTTGGAATCGGGAACGATCATGCGGCTTTAATGATTAAGACCAGTCGGGCGTCCGCGCAATTGCGTCGATAAGCGCGTGGCTTATGCTTGGTGGCGCAATGACGATGGGCGAGGGAGGCGTAACCGGGTGACGACGACCGACGACGAAGGGCGGGGCGAACTGCCCGTGCCGCGCCGCCGTGGCGTCGGGCGGGACCGGGTGCGGCGCGGTGCGTTGATCCTTGCGTCCACCACGCTGGTGGTGCTCCTGGGCGTTTGGTCGCAGCGTCGGCCGATTGCTGCAAATTTCATCAACAATCAATTGGCAAAAAGCCGCGTCACTGCAAGCTATCAGATCGACGATATCGGCTTTCGCACCCAGCGGCTGACCAATCTGATCATTGGTGATCCAGCGCGGCCCGATCTGGTGGCTGACTGGGTCGAGGTGACGACCGCGATTGGCCTGAGCGGCGCGCGGATGACGGGACTGAGGGCGGGCGCGGTGCGCGTGCGGGGTCGGCTGGTTGGCAACAAGCTGTCGTTCGGTGCGCTTGACCGGCTGCTCACGGCGACGGGTAAAAAATTCGTGCTGCCCGCGATTGATCTGGCGGTGGCGGATGGCCGGTTGCGGCTGGAAACCGATTACGGCGTCATTGGTGCCAAGCTGTTTGGGCAGGGGCGGCTGGATAATGGTTTTGCCGGGCGGCTTTCGGCGATTTCAGAAAAATTGGAGGGTGGCGGCTGCGTGGCCGAGCGGATCGTTGCGTCACTCGCGGTCCGGGTTGGTGATGGGCGGCCCGGGATGAAGGGCCCAGTTCGTGCAGCGACGGCGCGCTGTGGCGAGACGGCAGTCGCTGCTGTTGCGACTGATATCGACGTGACCCTGACGCGGCATTTTGACAGCGGGCAGGGGACGGCCGGGGTGACGGTAGCGCAGTTGCGCGATCCGCGTGGACACTTGGCGATGCTGACGGGCAAGGTTGATTTCAAGGGATCGCCCAAGCGCGTTGCGGGGCAGGTGCGGCTGCGCTCAGGCGTGATCAGCAGCACAGCGTTGAGCGCGCAGACCGCGTCCGTGACGGGGGGCTATCTGTGGCGCGCGGGCGCGGCGCGGTTCACCGGCCAGGTTGGTGCAGAGCATGCGTCGCTTGCCGGTCAGCTGGGCGATCCGCTCGCCCGGATCGTCCGCGCGAGTGCTGGCACGCCGGTTAGTCCGCTGATCGAGCGGTTGAGCCGCGCGGTTGCGGCGGGTGGGCGTGACTTTCATCTTGATGCCGATCTTGATGTGATCGCTGACCGTAACGGCCTCAAGCTGCATCTTGCCAGGGGCAACGTTCGCACGGTCAGCGGGGCGCGGGTGGCGCTTGGCGGGGGGAATGGCGTAACGCTGGGGCCGGATGGGCGACCAGGGGTTGACGGACGGATCACGCTCTCAGGCGGTGGCCTGCCCGACGCTGTGGTTGCGTTGCGGCAAGCGGCCCCGGGATTGCCGGTGCGGGGCAATGCCGTGATCAAGCCGTATCAGGCGGGCGAATCGCTGTTGTCGCTTGGGCCCTTGATCTTCACTGGCGATGCTGCTGTCGGCACGAGAATCAGCGCCACGGCCACGCTGTCGGGGCCGGTCGGTGATGGTCGGGTTGACCGGCTCAACCTGCCGCTCACCATCGTATGGGATAGCGGCGCGCGCTGGGTGATCAACCCGGGGTGCGCACCGATTGGCTTTGATCGGTTGGCGATTCAGGGGCTGGTGCTGGCAGGGGCGCGGCTGCGATTGTGCCCGGTGGGCGGCGCGCTCGCGGTCGTCGATCAAGGGAAGCTGCGCGGCGGTGGCGTGATCGCAGGCCTAAAGCTGACGGGGAAATCCGGTAGCAGCCCAATCACGCTTACGGCGCGCGATGCCCGCTACCGATTGGATCCGGGCGCGTTGGTGCTTCGCGAGGTCGCGCTTCGCCTCGGCCAGCCCGCGCATCTCTCCCGCCTTGATCTGGCATCGCTGCAAGGCAGGGTGAAGGACGGCAAGCTCGCGGGCAGCTTTGCGGGTGCTTCGGGCAAGCTTGATGCGGTGCCGTTGCTGATGACGCAGGGCAGGGGCAGTTGGTCGGTCGAGGGAGGCGGGCTTGGCGTGGCGGGGGCGTTGTCGGTCGCCGATGCTGATCCGGCCCCGCGCTTCCGCCCGCTGGTCACCAACGATATGGCGATCCGGCTTGTGGACAATGACGTGACAGCGACCGCGACCTTTGCTGAACCGCAATCGGGCCGCAAGGTGACGACAGTGGCGCTGACGCATGATCTGCGGAGCGAACGGGGCCATGCCGATTTCGCGGTGCCGGGGGTTGTGTTTAGCGAACAATTCCAGCCCGATCGGCTGACGCGGCTGACCTTTGGCGTGATTGCGGAGGTTGTCGGCACGTTGAGCGGTGAGGGGCATATCCGCTGGGACAAGGGTGAGGTTACCAGCGACGGCGTTTTCCGCACGCGCAATACCAGCCTTGACGCAGCCTTTGGGCCGGTGGCGGGGATCACCACAGAAATCCGTTTTACCGATCTGCTCAATCTGGAAAGCGCGCCCGGGCAGATCGCGACGGTATCGGTCATCAACCCCGGCGTGCCGGTGCGCGAGGGCGTCGTGCGCTATCAAACACTGCGCAGGCAACGCGTGCAGGTGGAGGGCGCGCGCTGGGCGTTTGCCGGCGGCAGTCTTACCTTGCAGCCTACGATGCTCGATTTCAGCGAAGCGCATAGCCGCGCGCTGACCTTTGGCGTCGAGGCAGTGGATGCAGCGCAGTTCCTCCAACAGTTTGATTTCAAAAACCTTGACGCGACCGGCGTGTTTGACGGCACATTGCCAATGATTTTTGATGAGAGCGGCGGCAAGATTGAGGGTGGACGGCTGCGCGCTCGGCAGGGCGGGGGCACGATTGCCTATGTCGGTGAGGTGTCGCAGCAAAATCTGGGTTTCTGGGGCAATATGGCGTTCCAGGCGTTGAAATCGCTGCGCTATCGCGATCTCGATATCGTCATGAATGGCCCGCTTGCGGGGGAGGTCATCACCGAAATTCATTTCGCGGGGCTTAGCCAGGGCGCGGGCGCGAAACGCAACTTTCTGATCCGGCGCCTCCAGAAACTGCCCTTTCAGTTCAATGTCCGCATCAAGGCACCATTCCTTCAGTTGCTCGATTCGGTGCAGTCCACCTATGATCCGAGCCGCCTGATCGAGCGCAACCTGCCAGCGCTGATCAAGGCACAAAATGACAGTCTGCAAAAGCCAACGCCGCCTGAACTGGTCGTTCAGCCCCCTGAAAGCGAGAATAAGCCATGACGTTTACGGGATTGACGAATGAGGCAATGCAACCGACCAAGCAAGATATGAACAGACTGATGATGACCGCGCTGATCGGGTTCGCGACGCTGACAAGCGGTTGCGTGAATGTCACCGCACCCGACAAGCCAATCGTCATCAATCTGAACATCAATATCACCCAGCAGGTTGTTTACCGCCTAGACGGACAAGCCAAGGCTCTTATCCAGAGCAATCCGGGAATTTTCTGATGACTTATGTAACGACCCGCCACATTGCCACCGCTGCGTTTATCGGTGCCGCGCTGTTTTCCACCGCCGCGTTTGCGCAGCGTGACCCGGCCTATCAGGCTGCACGCGCGGCTGGGTCTGTTGGCGAAAAAATGGACGGCTATCTGGGCATCGTCGGTGCAGCAACGCCTGATCTGCGCGCGCTGGTCAACAACATCAACATCCAGCGCAAGGCGAAATATACGCAAAGCGCGGCATCGGGCGCAACGGTGGAACAATTCGCGTTCACGTCAGGGTGCAACCTGATCGCAAATACCGAACCCGGCGAGAAATACGAAGCCCCCGACGGCGGCTGGAAAACGCGGACGGCGGGTGCCCCTGCCCGGGATGAGCGCTGCATTTGAGGAGGCGCTTCGTATCGGCGATAGTGATAAATCAGCGGAATGTCGGCACAAGCGCAAGGTGACGAGCGTTATCTAAAGATTGCATCCCGTCGCCACATGCTTGACTCGGGTTTTCCGCCGGCTTGCGCCATGGATGGCAACCGCTGAGGCCATGTAATCCACCCGCTAACCCGCACCAGTGTTGACTTGGCCTCCCCCGCTTTCTAAACGGACGCCGCAATGGGGGCTTTGGCCTGTTATTGCCCTTCGTCGCCCGCTTGTTGCGCGGCGGCGTTTTCTTATCAGGATGCGCGCGCATTGGCAGATGATCGCCATAACGGACCCGATGATTTGGCAGACCGCATCGCGCGGGCAAAGGCCGTTCAGGACCGTGAGGACGAAAAACTGCCGGGCACGGGCAAAGGGTATAAACAGGGCAGCCGTGTTCTCGCCGAGCTGATTGGGGCACCGATTGGCGGGGTCGTGATCGGCTGGGGTCTGGATCGCTGGTTCGGAACAAGCCCTTGGGGCCTGTTAATCCTGCTGGTCCTCAGTGTGGTCGTTGCTTTTCGCAACATATTCAAAATTGCCAAGGAGCGGCCGGAGTGAACCGGATGCGCCTTCACAACGAACAAGGGTAAGCGGGCGTGGCTGGCGAAATTGATCCGATGGAACAGTTTAAGGTCGAACCTGTGTTCGGCAATATGGTGGTGGGCGGCTATGATCTGTCCTTCACCAATTCTGCGCTGTTTATGTTTCTCGTGCTCGGCGCCCTGTGGGTGTTCATGATTGGCGGCATGAAGCGCGAACTAATCCCAGGTCGCTGGCAGGTCGCAGTTGAATCGGTCGTTGGCTTTATCGACGACATGATGCGCGTGAACATCGGGCCGGAAGGCAAGCAGTTCGCGCCTTATATGTTTTCGCTCTTCATGTTCATCCTGCTCGCCAATCTGATCGGCGTTTTGCCGTTTGCGATTGTGCCGGGGCTGCACACTTTTGCGGTTACCAGCCATATCACGGTCACTGCGGTGCTGGCGGTATTCTCATTCGGGATTGTGCTTGCGGTTGGCTTTTGGCGGCATGGCCTGCACTTTTTCTCGCTATTTGTGCCGCATGGTGCGCCTGCCTGGCTGATGCCAATCATCATCCCGGTCGAACTTGTCTCGTTCATGGTCCGCCCGTTCAGCCTTGGTTTGCGATTGTTCGTGGCGATGACCGCAGGGCATATTCTGCTTGAGGTTTTTGGCAGCTTCGTGGTGCAGGGCCTCAACGCGGGCGGGGCGCTTGGCCCGATCGTCAGCTTGCTCAGTTTTGTCATGATCATTGGTGTCAGTGCGCTTGAGCTGCTGGTCTGCGCGATCCAGGCCTATGTGTTTGCGCTGTTGACGTCGCTGTATCTCAACGACGCGGTGCACCTGCACTAGAGCGTTTAGGAATTTTAGTTAAGTAACGGAATATTGAGGAGTTTTTAAATGACTGATCTTGGTGCAATGTATATCGGTGCAGGTCTTGCGGCGATTGGTGTCGGCCTTGCAGCGCTTGGCGTGGGCAATGTGTTCGGTTCGTTCCTTGAAGGCGCGCTGCGCAACCCCGGCGCGGCAGATGGCCAGCAGGGTCGCCTGTTTATCGGTTTCGCGGCGTCGGAATTGCTCGGCCTGATCGCGTTTGTCGTCGCGATCCTCATCCTCTTCGTCGTCAAGTAAGGCTTAGGCTGCCATGCCCCAGCTATCCCAAATCGGTGAGATTTACGCGTCGCAGCTGTTCTGGCTCGCGATCGTGTTTGCGCTGATCTATTTCGGGATTGGCCGGGGCATGGTGCCCAAGATTGAAAAGACGATCGACGACCGCAACGGCAAGGTTGCAGGCGATCTGGCGGCGGCTGAAACCGCCCGGCTGGCCGCTGAAAATTCGGAAAAATCCTATCAGACCGGGCTTGACGGGGCACGTGCCCAATCGGCACGGGCGATCAACGATGCCAAGACGCAGGCTGCGGCCCGCGCTGAGGTGATTGCCAAGGCGGCGGAGGCAGATACCAATATCCAGCTGGCTGCCGCGACCGAATCGATCAACGAAAAGAAGCAGGCAGCTTTTGCTGAAATCGAATCGACCACGGTCGATGCAGTTGAGGCAATTGTTGCGAAATTGTCGGGTGTCGCGACGGATCGCGCCGCAATCGAACATCAGGTGAAGGCAGCGCTGGCCAATGGTTGAGACGCACGCAACCACGCTCGCCCGCGAAACCGGGACGACAGAACTTCATCACGAGCCATCCTTCATGGGGGTCTCGGCACCGATGTTTGTCGCGCTGTCGATGCTGGTCGTGTTTGGGATCATGATCTGGCAAAAAGTGCCGGCGATGATCGCCCGAATGCTTGATGGCCGGATTGCGACGATAAAGTCGCAGCTTGACGAGGCGAACCGGTTGCGCGCTGAGGCCGAGGCGATGCTCGCCGATGCCAGGCGCCGCGATGCCGCAAGTGCCGGCGATGCAGCCGCCATCATCACGCACGCCGAGGCTGAGGCGAAGGCGATGCTTGCCAAGGCCGAGGTCGATGCCGCCGACCTGACCGCGCGGCGGGCAAAAATGGCTGAGGACAAGATTGCAGCCGCTGAACGCACCGCGATTGCCGAGGTTCGTGCGCGCGCCGCTGATGCAGCGACCCGCGCGGCGGCGGCGATTATTGCAGAGCGGCATGATGCTGGAGCGGACAAACCGCTGATTGACCGGACGATCGCGGGGCTTGCGCGCCTCAACTGATCGTCGGCGCAAATGATCGAGACATGCCTAGCTCTTGCCGCAATTATGCGCTTAGAGGCTCACCGGGCGAATCATGCCCTGACACCAGTGAGGAATCAGCCCCCATGAAGCTTTTCGTCTGCGCTGCCGCGCTCGTTACCCTGACGGCGACCCCGCTACTCGCCCAGACTGCTCCAGCCGCTCCAGCCGCTGCAGTTGCACCAGCCACTCCGGTTGCATCAGCCGCGCCTGCCACTCCAGTTGCACCAGCCGCGCCTGTCGCTGCTACGCCAGCCGCGGGTGCCACGATGGCCGGCAAGTTTTCGCTCGATACGCCGATCGAAACGATCGTTGCTGACGCCACTGGCAAGGCAGCAATCGACGCCAACATGCCCGGCATGACCGCGCATCCGGCATTCGACCAGTTCAAGTCGATGAGCCTCAAGCAGCTTCAGCCGCTGGCCCAGGGCCAGATCACAGATGAGCAACTGGCCAAGGTCGCCGTGGCACTTGCGGCGATCATGTAATTTGTTTCCGCGCCACCGCTGTTAACGCGGCGGTGGTGCATTCTTTGCGACGATCATTGCCGCGACAATCGCCGTCCGGGCTGGATCACGGGTCCCGAACGCCCTAGATCACCGCTGTGACGACACCGCAATCGCCCGATCGCTTCAACGAACAAGCTGCCACCTTCTCGGTGCGCGGTTCCGATCCGCCTGATCTCGAAACGGGCATCGCGGCGATCCGCAACGTGCTGGATACATTGCCCTCGCGGCCCGGCGTTTATCGCATGCATGATGCGCGCGGTGATGTGCTTTATGTCGGCAAGGCGCGCGCGCTGCGCAGCCGGGTGGTCAACTATACGCAGGTGGATCGGCTCCCCCGCCGTCTCCAGCGGATGGTGGCGCAAACGCGGTCCATGACGATCGTCACGACCAATAATGAGGCAGAGGCGTTGCTGCTTGAGGCGCAGCTGATCAAGCGCTACCGCCCGGCCTATAACGTTTTGCTGCGCGACGACAAAAGCTTCCCCTTCATCCTGCTGCGCGCCGATCATGAATTTCCGCGCATTCAAAAACACCGTGGGGCGCGGCGGGCGAAGGGCAATTATTACGGGCCGTTTGCGAGCGCGGGATCGGTCAACACCACGCTCAACGCGCTGCAAAAGCTGTTTCTGCTGCGCAGTTGCACCGATGGCTTTATGAAGCTGCGGGACCGTCCCTGCCTGCTTTACCAGATTAAACGCTGCTCTGCGCCCTGCGTCGGGCGGATAAATGCGGCTGACTATGCCGAACTTGTCGGTGACGCGAAGGATTTTCTCGCGGGTAAATCGTCGGAGGTGCAGACAAAACTGGGCAAGCAGATGGAGGCGGCCGCCGTCGCGATGGACTTTGAGCTGGCCGCGATCCTGCGGGATCGGCTGCGCGCGCTGACCTTCATCCAGGGCAGTCAGGCGATCAACGCCGATGGGGTGGGCGACGCCGATATCTTTGCGCTCGCCAATCAATCGGGCGTGATGGGCATTCAGGCCTTTTTTATTCGCGGCGGGCAGAATTGGGGGCATCGCAGCTTCTTCCCCGCGCATACCCACGACGTGCCGGAGGCCGAGGTGCTGACGAGCTTCCTGAGCCAATTTTATGAAGAGGTGCCGCCGCCGCGCACGATCCTGCTTGATCGCGATCTGCCCGAGGGGGAATTGCTCGGCGAGGCGTTGGGATCAGCGGCGGGGCACAAGGTGCAGCTTTCGGTGCCTCAGCGCGGCGTGCGACGACGCTTGCTCGATCAGGCGCGCCGCAATGCCGAGGAAGCGCTGGATCGGCGGCTGGCCGAAAGTACAACACAGGCAAAATTGCTGCGCGAGGTGGCTGACCTGTTCAATCTGGGCGAGCCGCCTGACCGGATCGAGATTTACGACAACAGCCACATGCAGGGCACCAACGCGTTGGGGGCGATGGTTGTCGCAGGGCCGGAGGGTTTTCGCAAAGGCCAGTATCGCAAGTTCAACATCAAGAACCCTGACACCGCGCCAGGCGATGATTTCGCGATGATGCGCGAGGTGTTCGCGCGCCGTTTTGCCCGCGCGCAGGATGAAGACCCCGATCGCGATAATGGCGACTGGCCTGATCTGGTGTTGATCGATGGCGGGCGTGGGCAGCTCAACGCAGTGCGCGCGGTGCTGGAGGAGATGGGGATTGAGGATGTCTGCCTTGTCGGTATCGCCAAAGGCCCGCATCACGGGCGCGATGGGCGCGAGGTTTTCCACATGCTTGACGGTCGCGAGTTTCAGTTGCCGGTCAATGCGCCGGTGCTGTTCTATCTTCAGCGGCTACGCGATGAAGCTCACCGCTTCGCGATCGGTGCGCACCGGGCAAAACGCGCCAAGGCGATCGGCACCAGCCCGCTTGACGATGTTCCCGGCATTGGTCCTTCGCGGAAGAAAGCGCTCCTGATGCACTTCGGCACCGCGCGGGCAGTGCGCAACGCGAGTCTTGAGGATTTGCAGAAAACGCCGGGGGTATCAACCGCGATGGCGCAGGGGATTTACGACTTTTTTCATAGCCGGTGAGGGGGGTGGTGCTTGTTCGCCTGTTGTGATCAAATTGTGCTGACGACGGCGCTGATCTTGCGGACCCGCAAATAATCCAACCCACTGGCGAGCAGCATGTGCGGCACGGTGAGCACTGAAAGCGTCATCATGCTGGTTTGGAATAGCGCGACTGGCATGCTGGGCGTTCCCAGGACGGCGAAGATTAATGTTGCAATCCCAATTCCTGCCAAGGTCATCGCGACGATGCGGACCCATGTGCCCGCCTGAACATCAGGACCGAGCGCTGCCCAGCCTTCACGGAAATGCCGGGGTGAATGAAACAGGCAGAAAAAAATCGCAAAACCGATGACGGGCGGCAGCGTGATCATCGCGATCAGCGCACAAACCCCTTCCACGCATTGTCGCGATAAACCCATCGTTGCCAGCCCGACGGTCGCAACGCCAATCGCCACCGGCGCGACGAGGATGAGGGAATCGACCAGCAAGGCTGCATTGGGATCGCCGGTCAGCGCCACAAACAAGCCTTGCAACGCAAGCGTGTGGGTCAGCGCCGGTGCGGACAATAAAGCAAGCGCAATGGCGTGGGCGAGGAAGGGCTGCCCTGCTTCGTCCCAATCATGCGCAAAATGGGCAATGGCGATCAGATAAAATACCCCCAAACCGACAAGCGGGGAAACCCACCAGACCGCGAACATCGCCGCCGCCGCAGTGAGATAAGCTGCAACTACCGGGAATTGCGCTTGAGGCGCGACCCGGCGGATCGCGGCAATATCAAGCGCACCATGTGGCAGACCCACAACGATCATGATTAGGCAGGCAAGGCTTGTTACCCAGCCAGCGTTGAGCGGCAGGGCGCTGGCATTGGACATGGCAGCGACGCTCATTATCAATCCCGCCGCCACGGTGGGACCGTTACGTCCCAACAGAAAACGACCGGGTCGAGCAATGACGCTCGACCCGGCCAGATCGCCTCCCGAAAAATGGACGCTCTTCAGGAGTAACACAGGTCAGACCCGCGCTGGGGCGAGCACCATCTGTGCTTCTGTTTCGTAGGCAGACTTGCGGACCGCGATCAGATAGACGAGCACGCCCACCCCGGCCTTGGCGACCAGATCGGCAATCGTGTAGCCGATCTGCACGCCTGTCACGACGCTTGCCCCGCTCAGGCTGGTGTAAGGGATCATATAGACGATCGGATAAAAGCCCCATGAGGCAAAGGTCAGCAAGCGCGCCTGCTTGACGAGACCACGGACATTTTCCGGCTGGCGGGCAATTGATGCGCCCAATCCGCTAAACAGTTCATAAACAATGTAAAGAAACGGGATTGCAGATGCCGTGCCCCAAATCGCGCGCTGAACATTATCGGCAGCAATTTCGCCTGGATAACCAAGAATGATCATGAGCGCTGCGGCTGAACCAAGCCGAACCGACTTTGACATTGTCTCCTCTTCAGAAAGCCGCATGACGAGCACGAGCTCGATCAACAACAGTGGCACGGTCAACAACCAATCGACATAACGATAGGCGTCATTGAAGGCGACACGGGTGGTGGTGACAACGCCGTCAGTGAGGGTGTAAGCCTCGTTCCAGCTCTCAAAAATCCGGAAATAGTGATAGGCAGCGATGCCGCAGACCAGCCCCGACAGCGTGAGCGCAGTCTTGTAAGGGGAAGTAACCTGTGAACGACCGAGCCATAAAAATACAGTCGTCGCAGCCATCGTTGCAAGCGTGAACGAGAAGGCGTTGTAAACAAGCGAAAACTGGCCTGCGGATAAAGATTCCATTGCAATGCTCCATTTGACTGACGGGCTACCCCCGTGCTGCGAGGGCCCACTGCGCCGCGTCGCTCTCAGGTCCCATACGGCTTTTCTACCCAAAGTCAATTTGATGCAGTAGATAGGCCCTATCGGTCTTTCGCGTTTCGACCGGGTCGGGTGGGTGATCAATGGCGCTAAATGGGTGCCCATGCGTGCTGATGCGGGCTTTGCAAAAAAGCGCTATCCGCCCGCGCCTTCGGGAATTATTCACCAAAGCTGGCTAGGGTTGTCCCATGGTGACCCCTGTCTTCCTCACCGTCGATACGGAGCTTGTCTGGCGACATCATGTCGGCAGGCTCGATGCCGCGACGCTGATTGAGCGGTCGTTCGAGCCGGCCGGGGTGGGTGTTGCTTATCAGTTGGGTATGCTGCGGCGGCACTGTCTCAAGGCATGTTTTTTTGTCGATCCGATGCCTGCTTTGGTCTTCGGGCTGGAGCCGTTTCGGCGCATCGTCGGGCAGATTCTGGACGCCGGGCAGGAGGTTCAGCTCCATTGTCACCCGCAGTGGAAGGGCGCAGTCAAGGACGATGGCGGGAAGGCGTTTGGCCATTTCGAGATAACCGACCTAGGGAATGAGGAACAGCGCGATCTGCTGGCCGAGGCGCGTGACTTGCTCGCGCGATCTGGCGCGCCGACGCCGGTTGCCTATCGCGGCGGTAGCTATAACGCTAATGATGACACGCTGTCGGCGCTTGCCTCGCTCGGTTTTGCTTATGACAGCAGCCATAATGGTGCCTTCCACCCCTGGCCAAGCCAGATCGGCCTGCCGCCCGCCCAAATCGCACCGATTGAGCATTGTGGAGTGGTTGAAGTGCCGGTGACAGTTGTTGAAGACCGCGTCGGCGCGCTGCGTACTGCCCAGATTTGCGCGCTGTCTTCGGGCGAGATGCGGGCGGCGCTCGCGCATGCGATCAGCGCGCGCCATGCCGCCCTCACTATCGTGACGCACGGCTTCGAGCTGGCCAATCGCGCCGGCACCCGGCCAAACGCCGTTCATGTCGGGCGGTTTGTGGCGCTGTGCAATGCGCTTGATGCGCAGCGCGACGAATTGCAGACGCAGCATTTTGCTGACCGACCTCGCATAGCGCTGGGACAGAAGGATGTACCGCTCGCCCCCAGTGCGGCGCGGCTGTATTGGCGTCAGGCCGAACAGTTTTGGTCGAACATGGTTGAGGAACGCTCAGCGTGAGTGCCGTTTCCTTGCCGCTGCGATTCCAGGTGGGCGCGCGCACGCTTGCCTCGGTCAGCCGACAGCTTGTTCGTCTGCCCTTTTCGCTTGAACAGGCAATGGCGTCGCGGCTGCCCGCTTTGCCACCGCTTGATCGTGGGACCGACGGCTATTTGGTGACCTCGCTCCCGGTTGAGCGGCGTGCCGACATCATTTTCGCCGCCGAACCCCTGATCGCGTTCGATCGCCAGCAATATACTCGCTATTTTGTCGATCTGTCGGGCAACTATGAAGCCTATCTGGCCGGGCTGTCCGCAAATACGCGGTCGTCGATCCGGCGCAAGGCGCGCAAGCTTGCCGATCTGTCGGGCGGTATGCTCGACGTCCGCCGGTTTCGGACGCCGCCGGAACTGATTGCCTTTCATAATGTCGCCAGGCAGCTATCGGCGCTGACCTATCAACACCGACTGCTTGGCTCGGGATTGCCAGATGATCCGCTGTTTCTGCAATCTATGTGCGGGCTTGGCGCAGCGGATTCGGCGCGCGCCTGGTTGCTCTATCTTGGTGGGAAACCGATCGCTTATCTCTATTGTCAGGCCGAAGGGGCCACGATCCGTTATGATTATGTTGGCCATGATCCGGCCTGTAATGATTTGTCTCCGGGAAGTGTGCTGCAAATGGAAGCAATGCGCGATTTATTTGTCGAACAGCGCTTTAGCCATTTCGATTTTACCGAGGGCGAGGGGCAGCACAAGCGCCAGTTCGCCACAAACGGCGTCGATTGCTTTGATTTGCTGTTGTTGCGCGCCACATTTGTCAATCGCGCAACCCTGGCCGCGCTGAGCGCGTTTGACCGGAGCATGGCGGAGGCGAAACGGCTGACGAAGCGTTTCGGACTGGAATGGTTCGCGCACAAGCTGCGGCGGTAAATGCGGGCAGGCAAAAACATGCTTCGTCATTGCGCGCGCTTCACCGCTATGGTCCCCCCATGCAGTTGCGCGCCGAAGCCCTGATCCTTGCCGTGCGGATGCATGGTGAACATGGTGCCATCGTTCGTGCCCTGACGCGAGATCATGGCGTGCAGCCCGGTTATGTCAGGGGCGGTCGATCCCGCCGCATCAAACCAGTGCTGCAACCCGCCAATCTGGTGATGGCAGAATGGCGCGCGCGAACCGATGAGCAGCTTGGCGGGCTGACGGTCGAACTGATCCTCAGCCGCGCCCCGCTTTATGCCGATCCGCTTTCGGCGGCGGTGCTGGAATGGGTGACGGCACTGACGACGACTGCGCTGCCCGAAGCGCAACCCTTTGCACGGCTTTATGATGCGCTCACGGCGCTGCTTGCGGCGATTGAGGCGGCACCCGTGGCGCGCGGCTGGGCGGCAGTGCTCGTGCGCTACGAACTGCTGCTGCTCGCTGAATTAGGCTTTGGGCTGGATCTTGCGCGGTGTGTTGTTACTGGGCGGACCGAGGATTTGCGCTGGGTCAGCCCCAGAAGTGGCAGCGCGGTCAGCCACGCGGCGGCTGTTGGGCATGAGGGGCGGCTGTTTAGCTTGCCCGCCTTCATGGTGGATGGCAGCGTGCCAGATTGGGAGGCGATATTGGCGGGACTTCGCATCACCGGCCATTTTTTGGAACGTGACGTGTTGACTGACACGCGTGCTGCTGCGCTCGAGGCAAGATCACGGCTGGTGGATCGGCTGAAGAGGGCGGTTGCGTGACGGAGCGGCACCCGGCAATGCGGGATGGCCCCTTGCGGAGTAGCACAGCCTTGATCGCCCTGCCTGATCCGCTTGAAGTCGCCATCGTCATCCCGACGTTTAATGAGGCTGCCAATGTTCCCCGACTGATCGAAAAGCTGGACACAGCGCTCGTGGGCCGGGCGTGGGAGGCGATTTTTGTCGATGATGACAGCCCCGACGGCACCGCCAACGCCGCGCGCCAGATTGCGCAGTCTGACCGTCGCGTCCGCGTGATCCAACGGATCGGCAGACGGGGGCTTTCGTCGGCCTGTATCGAGGGGATGTGCGCGACCGCCGCGCCGCTGGTTGCTGTGATTGACGGTGATTTGCAGCATGATGAGGCGTTGCTGCCGCAGATGCTCGATGCCTTGCAGCACGACGAGGCGCTCGATCTCGTTATCGGCTCGCGCTTTATTGATGGTGGCGGGACGGGCGATTGGGACCGGGATCGCGTGGCGAAATCCGCATTTGCGACCCGGCTGTCGCGGCAAGTGCTCAAGGCCGATCTCAGCGATCCGATGAGCGGTTTTTTCATGATCCGCACCGGGCTGGTCCGAGACCTGGCCCCCAATCTGGCGGCGATCGGTTTTAAGATTCTGCTCGATATCATGACGGGTAGCCCGCAGGCGCTGCGCTTTGCCGAATTGCCTTATACCTTCCGATCGCGCGAACTGGGGGACAGCAAGCTCGACCATGTCGTGGCGATGGAGTTTCTGATTGCGCTGTATGACCGGATGTTTGGCCGGATCGTGCCCGTGCGGTTTGCGATGTTCTCGGTCATCGGGTCGCTCGGCGTGCTGGTGCATATGAGTTTGCTGGCGGTAGCGCTGGCGATTGGGGCAACCTTCCTGTTCGGGCAGATATTGGCAGCGACGGGGGCGATGACGGTCAATTTCTTCCTCAACAATGCGCTTACCTATCGCGACCGGCGGTTGCGGGGTTTCCGCGCGCTGCTTGATGGCTGGGTCACGTTTTGCGTGGTGTGTTCGGTCGGGCTGGTTGCCAATATCGGGGTTGCCGCCTTTGTCTATGATGCGCGCAGCGGCACCTGGGCTGCATCGGCGCTGATGGGGGTGCTGGTCGGCGCGGTGTGGAATTATGTGCTGTCGTCTCGCTTTACCTGGGGACGATATTGATAATGCTCACGCCCAGCTTGGTAACCACAGCCAACGCACGAAAACTTGAGGATCGGGCATTGCCTCTGCCGAAATGATCGGCAGGAAATAGGCAAAGACACCGAAGGAAACTGCGCTGAACGCGATGTCGAGATTCTTCAACCGCCGCTTGCCGAAATGATCAAGCGCCGCCGCGAGAGCCAAGCACAAAAAGATGCTCGGCAAGTAATAATAATAGAAAAAGCCGATCTTCTTCGGGATGATGATCCACACTGAAAAGGACGCAATCCACAAAATTGCCGTCACCAGCAACGGCACTGCCTTGTCGCGGGCGTATCCCTCAAGACAGGCAAGGACGGCCACCAGCCCGCCCCACATGATGACCGGATTGCCGACGAGTAATATCCCACGCACCGCCCCATCGACAGGCTCAAACAAATACCAGATGCCGCGGATATCGAGCGGCCAGGTCCACCAGCTTGATTGATAGGGGTGTGGCGGCAGTATCTGCGTTTGTTGGGTATACATCGTAAGCTGGAAGGGGAGGAGCGCACCTGGCGTCATTGGATCGGTCTGATAGAAGAAGGCGGGGGCGAAGGTGATGAAATAGGTCGCGACGCTCGCCGCACCCAGCAATATGACCGCGCGGAACTGGCCCAGCCCGCTCAACCCCGCCCAACCCGTCCGTCGGTGTACAAAGAGGATCGCAAGGCAGGTAAACGCGACATAGGGCGCAGCCGCCCATTTTGTCGCGGTTGCCAGCCCTAGCAAGATACCCGCCAGCAGCAAGCGTCCCGGCGCGACGATTGTCGGGCCGCGCATCGCCCACATCAGCGCGGCAATCCCGGTGATGAGGAACGCGGCCATGAATCCATCAAGCATCGCGATGCGCGCCTGAATGAAGACGGTGAAATTCAGCATCGCGAGCACAGCGGCGATGATGGCCGGGCGCAATCTCCCGAACAGCAACAGCCCGATTGCAAAAACGCCAAGGATAACGGCGACACCCGCAATCGCAGAGAAAAATCGCCAGCCAAAGCTATTGTCGCCGAACAGATAGATACCCGCTGCGATTATGGTTTTGCCGAGCAGGGGATGCTCGATATTGGCAGGGCCGGTAAGCGCGAGCAACGCTCTGGCAGCGGGCACATAATGGGTTTCGTCAAACACCAGCTTTGTCGGGCGGGCGAGGTTCGTAAAGAACAGGATCAGCGCGCCGACGCCGATCGCCGCCGCCGCGGCCCAGCGCTTCAGAGCAGATGATTCGGCCAACATTGCAGCGGCTTTCCCATTTGCGGGCGCGCTATTCAAGCCAGAGGCGTTGTGATTGGCATTGACGTGGGCTTGCCAGTCCCGGCAAAGCAGGCGCGATGAAACGACATACCGGACAAGATCGCGCCGTCACGCAGAACTGGCGCGCCGCCACTCAGGCCGTGCGCGGCGGGACTGCGCGTTCTGAGTGGGGCGAAACTTCCGAGGCGTTGTTCCTGACATCGGGCTATGCCTATGATTGTGCAGCGGATGCCGCCGCGCGCTTTGCGGGCGAACAACAGGGGATGACCTATTCCCGCCTGCAAAACCCGACGGTCGAGATGCTTGAGCACCGGATCGCGATGATGGAAGGGGCGGAGGCTTGCCGCACGATGGCGACGGGCATGGCGGCGATGACAGCCGCCTTGCTCTGTCAGCTCCAGCAGGGCGATCATGTCGTCGCAGGGCGCGCCGCATTCGGATCATGCCGCTGGCTTGTGGATACATTGCTACCCAAATTCGGGATCGAGACGACCACGGTTGATGCGCGGGACCCACAGGCATTTGAGGATGCGCGACAGCCCAACACCAAGGTTTTTTTCTTTGAAACACCCGCCAATCCCACAATGGATATCGTCGATTTGCAGGCGGTTTGCGGTATCGCCCGGGATCACGGCATTACCTCGGTCGTCGACAATGCCTTCGCCACGCCAGCGCTTCAGCGGCCGCTTGAGTTTGGGGCCGATGTGATTGCGCATTCGGCAACCAAGATGATGGACGGTCAAGGCCGCGTGCTGGCTGGTGCGGTGTGCGGCAGCGATGATTTCATCACCAACACGTTACTGCCCTTTACGCGCAACACCGGCCCGACGCTCAGCGCGTTTAACGCGTGGGTTGTCTTAAAGGGGCTTGAGACACTCGATCTGCGGATCCGCCGCCAGAGCGAAAATGCATTGCGGGTTGGGCAGTTTCTGGAGGGGCGCGTGGCCCGGATGCTGCACCCCGGCTTGCCCAGCCATCCACAGCATAATCTGGCAATGCGGCAGATGGATGCCTGTGGCCCGATCTTCGCCTTTGAGGTTGCCGGTGGCAGGCCGCAGGCACATGGCTTGCTTGATGCGCTTCAGCTGGTTGATATCTCGAATAATATCGGCGATTCGCGTTCGATGATGACGCACCCTTTCTCCACCACTCATTCTGGCGTCGCGGAGGAGAAGCGACTTGAGATGGGCGTGACGGAGAATCTGTTGCGCCTGAAT